>JBDLJY010000224.1:0-10903 GCA_039714115.1 Pseudomonadota bacterium
CTCGCTATTATTTTTCAAGTTGATACCCGTTGATGCGAGGTGGAGCAGTCTGGCAGCTCGTTGGGCTCATAACCCAAAGGTCGTAGGTTCGAATCCTGCTCTCGCTAGATTAAATTAAAGAAGGCGCTGTTACTACAGCGCTTTTTTTTTTGCTCCGCTCCCAGGGCGTGGCAGGTTTTCACGCGCTGCCCCCACCATTCCATAACAACCTTTCATTTATCAACCTATCTATCGTACCGAACATTAATTTCCCTTTTATCAGTTATCAGTGGTTTGTTAAAACGCACATGGATAGCTATACTATCCAGTTGCGATTGACATGATCAAAAAATTGAAAGCCATTTAATGATATGATGAAAAAAATTTCACTACTCTTATTACTTTATTCATTCCTCGCTTATGGCACTGCCCAATCTGACGAGGGCAGATACACCGTAAAATTATCGCCACAGGTGCGAATAATTGAACGGGAACACAGTATTCCTACCATTCCAAGGGGAATAATACAACAATTTCTCAACCGTCCTCAACTCATCACCGATGAAGAAATTGAGAGTGCCGGCTATGTTATTGCCAATGCCAATCAATCACTGTTGTCAACAGAGGGCCATAAAATTTATGTCAGTGGACTTGATGAAGGGGCGGCTCAAAACAGGTATATAATACTGCGTCTTGGACAAACCTATCGCAGCCCATTAGAAGATGACGATGGTGAAGCGCTGGCTTATGAGGCCATTTATCTCGGAGAAGCGGTACTCGAAATACCCGGTGAGCCTGCCGCTTTAAACATAATAAAGGCTAACCGTGAAATTAGGGTGAGTGATCGTTTGCTGCCTAAAATAGATGAGCGTACTTTCTATGACGATTTCTATCCCCATTCTCCTGAAAGTCTGGAAGAGACTTACATTATTGCTGAGGCTAATGGGACTTTAATCATCGGTAGATATCAGGTGGTTATTATTAATAAAGGTTTAGACGATGGGATAGAAAGGGGTCATCTGTTGGCGGTCAATAAAAATAGCCGCCAGATTTTTGACACCATCAGTTCTCAAGACGAGGTGGTGTTACAGAAACAACGGGCGGGCACCTTGCTGGTGTTCCGCGTATTTGATAGCGTCAGTTATGCCTTGGTTATGTCATCAAGATTGCCTATTAATGTGCTTGATGAAGTTACTGTCCCTTGAGGTTGCCCCTACAAAGGAAAAAACCTTATAAATTATACTGGTGGATGAACCTTGAGCCAAAAATACCCTGAAGAAGAATACTGGCTGGCTTTAGCGCGTGCCCCCGGCGTGGGGCCGGTCAACTTTGCACGTCTGCTTGAACATTTTGGGAACCCGTGTAGTGTGTTTGAGGCAGGTTTATCTGAATGGCAAGCCTTCAACATAAAAGGAGCATTGCTCAATTATCTGCAAGATCCGAACTGGCAGGCTGTAGAAAAGGATATACAGTGGTTAGCACAACCGGGCAATCATTTACTAACTCTACATCATCCAGACTATCCCCCACTCTTGCGCCAAATTCATAGTGCCCCCCCAATATTATTTGTATGCGGCGACTGTACATTACTCTCCAGTAAACAACTGGCGATAGTCGGGACACGTCATCCCAGCCCCGAAGGTGAAAAGACGGCCCGAGAATTTGCCGAATATTTATCTCATCAAGGCATCACTATCACCAGTGGCATGGCATTGGGCATTGACGGTGCAAGCCATTGGGGTGCCTTAGCGGGTACTGGTAAAACCATCGCCGTCGCCGGCACCGGCTTAGACAGGGTTTATCCGTCTCAACACCGTGAACTGGCCCATAAAATTATTGAAACCGGGGCACTCATATCGGAATTTTCGCTCGGCACAGCCGTGAGACGTGAGCATTTTCCACTCCGTAGCCGTATTATTAGCGGCTTGAGTTTAGGCACCTTGGTTGTCGAAGCCCCAGAACGCAGCGGAGCGCGATACGCCGCCCGCGATGCGATTAAGCAGGGGCGTGAAATCTTTGCCGTTCCAGGCTCTATTCATAATCCCTTAGTAAAGGGCTGCCACCAATTAATAAAAGAGGGCGCAAAATTGGTGGAAACGGCAGCCGATATTCTTGAAGAATTAAAGATTTATCAGCCTCCCCCCCAAATACCGGCACCCGAAGTCATTGAAAATCCCAAATCGCCTACCAATTCAACGGAGAAAAGCGACGATTCGCCACAGCCGGAAACGAGCGATTTAGATAGCGAATATGTGCGTTTATTAGGCTATTTAGAAACTGGCCCTACTTCGATTGACAATTTAGTTGAACAAAGTGGATTGACGGCGGGAGAAATTTCGTCCATGCTTTTAATACTTGAACTGCGCGGACTGGTAGCTGTCCAAGCGGGCGGCCTCTATGCGCGAATAAAAGACAAGCCCTGAAAAAAGTATCATCAATTCGACGGGGTTTTGGCAACCCCGCTGTTACTTGGGAACAATTTAAAAAAAGAGGACAACCGTGAGTAAATTAGTCGTCGTTGAATCACCTGCTAAAGCCAAAACCATCAAAAAATACTTAGGCCAAGATTTTGAAGTCTTGGCTTCTTTCGGACATGTGCGAGAGTTAGTACGCAAAAATGGGGCAGTCGATCCCGCCCATGATTTTGCCATGCAGTATCAACTCATTAAAAAAAATGCCAAGCATGTCGAAGCGATAGCCGCCGCCACGCAGCGTGCCGACACCTTATATCTGGCGACTGATCCGGATCGTGAAGGCGAAGCGATTTCTTGGCACTTATCTGAAATCCTTAAAGATAAGCAAATCATACAAAACAAAACTGTGTATCGCGTCGCGTTTCACGAAATTACTCAACGCGCCGTCCAAGATGCTGTTGCTAACCCCACTCAGTTGTCGATGAACTTGGTCAATGCCCAACGGGCACGACAGGCGCTAGATTTTCTGGTGGGATTTAATCTATCACCGGTGTTGTGGAGAAAAATCCGCTCTCAACTTTCCGCAGGGCGCGTACAAAGTCCCGCATTGCGTTTAATTGTTGAACGTGAACAAGAAATTGAAAAGTTCAAACCGCGTGAATACTGGACGGTTGAAGCCGTTTGTCACAAAAAGCGGCGAGATTTGACGGCCAAATTGAATTTATTTGGGGCTAAAAAAATCACCCAATTTAGCATCACTAATGAGGAGCAAGCCACTGATACCAAAGCCACGCTGCTTAAGCTTGCCGACGGCAAATTACAAGTCGCCAAGGTTGAGAAAAAACAACGCAAACGTCAACCGTCCGCACCGTTTACGACTTCGACGCTGCAACAAGAAGCGGCGCGTAAATTAGGATTTACCACCAAACGCACCATGCAGATTGCTCAACAACTGTATGAAGGCATAGACATTGGCAACGGCGCCGTGGGACTCATTACTTATATGCGGACAGATTCTGTCAATCTGGCGACTGATGCTATTGCAGAAATCCGCGATGTGATCGGCGAGCGTTATGGCAAGGATAATCTGCCTAAAGCTCCACGCCAGTATAAAACCAAAGCTAAAAATGCTCAGGAAGCGCATGAGGCGATACGTCCCACTTCGGCTAAACGTATACCTTCCGACATAAAAAGCTTTTTGAAGCCAGAGCAATTGAAGCTCTACACGCTGATTTGGAATCGCACCATCGCCAGTCAAATGATTCATGCCACGCTGGACACCGTTGCCGTTGATTTAGCCTGTGGCGAAGGTAATAACTTTCGAGCGACTGGCTCTACCTTAGTCAACCCTGGTTTTATGGCAGTGTATCTGGAAGGCGTAGACGACAAAAAGGCCGGCGATGAGGATGAAAAAATGCTGCCGCCACTTGAGGTTGGAGAATGGATCAAGCTCAAAGATATTCGCACCGACCAACATTTTACAGAGCCGCCTCCGCGTTTTTCTGAAGCCAGTTTAGTGAAAAGCTTAGAAGAATTTGGCATAGGGCGCCCCTCCACTTACGCCTCTATCATTTCCACACTTCAACAGCGTGAATATGTGGTACTGGAGAAAAAGCGCTTTATCGCCACCGATACCGGGCGCGTCGTCAATAAACTGCTCACTGAGCATTTTGCCCGCTATGTTGATTACAACTTTACCGCGAAATTAGAAGATCAATTGGATGCTATTTCTCGCGGAGAACAAGAGTGGATACCGTTAATGCACAGATTTTGGGAAAAATTCAAAGCTTTAGTTGATGAAAAGATGCAAACGGTGCAACGTAAAGACATAACAACCGAAGAGCTAGATGAAGCTTGCCCGAAATGTGGCAAGCCACTCGCTAAACGCCTCGGCAAGCGGGGAAATTTTATTGGTTGCACGGCTTATCCCAACTGCGATTACACGCGCAATCTTGAAGACGGAGATGGCAATGAGACAAGCACTGAGCCTGAAGTGGTAGAAGGGCGCCTTTGTCCGCAGTGTGGCTCAGAGTTGCATATTAAACAAGGGCGTTATAGCAAATTTATTGGTTGTAGCAATTATCCTAAATGCAAATTTAAAGAACCCTTGGAAAAACCAGTTGATACGGGGGTAAAATGTCCAAGTTGTGGGCAAGGCAGCTTGCTCAAGAAAAAATCCCGTTATGGCAAATTTTTCTATTCATGTTCCAGCTATCCCACTTGTAAATATGCCATTTCCAACCAACCGATAGCGACGGTTTGCCCGAAATGTGGTTGGCCGATTTTAATGCTGAAAACGACTAAGCGGCGCGGCACTGAAAAAATTTGTCCGCAAAAAGGTTGCGACTATGTGGAATAGGTAGAATAAACAACCCCTGTAAATAAACTCCCCTTTGAAACCAATGCTTTATGCGGGACCTTTATGCTGGACGGGGTTTGCAACCCCGTCCGTAACGTTTAAGACGACGATTGTATGCATGACTATAAAAAATATGATTTCTCGACTTAGACGTGCAAAACAACTCCCTAATTTTTACAAAACCGAATGCTTGGATTGTGAACTCATCATTAGCGTGAAATGGGAACGAGCCTATATTGGCATAATGCCTACACACAGTCACACTAAGCAAAATATTTGTACATTTTGTAGTGGTACTCATATAAGAACTTTGAAAATTAATGAAAAGGAATATATTGACATAAATAAGCACTGGGATTTGGCCGATTCTGCTGACAGCTAAAAATGAAAACACTGGAAGAATTGCTGCAAAAAAACATTAGCATCAGAACCATTGGCTTTGACGATGCACCATTTGAAAAACGTCGAGGCGCGAGCGTCAAAGTGGCAGGTATCGTTTGTGCCGACACACGCTTTGAAGGGATGGTATGGGGAACGGTGCAAAAAGATGGCGATGATGCAACGGAAGTCCTGAGCCAGTTACTTTTACAGAGTAAATTTTATGAACAAGTGCATCTAGTACTCATAGACGGCTTAGCGGTGGGCGGATTTAATCTTATCGACTTACCCGAATTAGCTCAACGTCTTGAACGTCCCTGTGTCAGTGTCATGCGTAAGCCACCCAATATGGCGGCTATCCAACAGGCACTTAAAAATTTGCCCGATACCGCTAAACGCCTAGACTTGATTCGCAAAGCCGGGCCAATTTATACTCAAAAACCGTTTTATTTTCAAACACAGGGCGGAAATCCTGAAACTGTGGGTAAAGTGCTCCAACGTCTCACCCTGACAGGACATGTCCCCGAAGCTTTGCGGATAGCGCATTTGATAGGTTCTGCTGTGATGACGGGGGTGAGTGGGAAAAGAGCCTAAAAAACTGAGGATTAAAACAAGTGGATGAATCTGAATGGCTCAAACATAATTTGATCAATACCATTCAAACTATTCTGATCATCGTGGCATTGATGCTAACTGTTGGTATATTAGGATGGCTTATTGGGGGTGGAATAATAGCCTTTTATGCCATTGTGCTGGTAGTTGCCCTTTACTTTTTCAATCCCATGCTTTCCCCTCAGCTAATTTTGAAGTTGTACCATACCCGATTCATTTCGCCTTATGATGCGCCCAATCTTTATGCTATCTTAGATAGGCTCGCTAAACGGGCAAATCTGCCAACTGTCCCAAAACTTTTTTATCTGCCCAGTGATGTGATGAATGCTTTTGCCGTTGGGACTCCTGAAAACGCGGCGATTGCGCTTTCCGATGGGTTGTTGCGTCGTCTCTCTCAGCGAGAACTCGCGGCGGTATTAGCGCACGAAGTCAGTCATATTTCTAATGAGGATACGCGAATCATGGGATTTGCCGATCTCGCCAGCCGTCTGACTAATTTTCTCTCTCTGTTTGGACAGTTTTTGTTGATTCTAAATTTGCTATTGTTATTGTTTGATGTTGAGTTCATTAGTTGGACAGCCATTTTTATTTTGATATTGGCGCCGATTGTCACTGACTTGCTACAATTGGCACTGTCACGCACCCGCGAATATGATGCTGATTTGGGCGCGGCGCAATTGTCGGACGATCCAGAAGCCTTAGCTTCGGCATTGCTTAAAATGAAACGTTATCGGAGTCGTATTATGGAACAAATTATGATGCCCGGACATTATTCTCCAGAGCCCTCTTTACTGCGTACTCATCCTCCGATTGAGGAGCGAGTCGAGCGATTACTTTCATTAAGAGAAGGCTTTCACCCAACAAATAAATTGGTATGGGAGACATTGCCAAGACAACTTGATGCGCCATTGTCCTTGTTTATAGCCTGTGCGCCGTTGCGACGACGTTGGCATGTGAGTGGGATATGGTTTTAGTGTAGGCGATTTATCGCCTACTAAGTCGCTAAAGCTTAGACTACGAGCCGAACCGTTTGCGATTTATCGCCTTTTGCGGGACGGGGTTTGAGCTTGGTCCTTAGGATTCGCTACAATTAGGTGAATATTTTGTTGTAACAATTCGTAGTACTACTAAGACAGAAATGATAAAAACACTGATAAACACTTCTCTTATGGCATATTCTCTATACCATAGGCTTATTAGCTCACCAATCAATACAACGAGTGCTACATCTAAAATAAATGTCACTTTGACTCGTCCCATTAATAGATAAGTTTGGAAAACCCTGATAAGCTCAAGTGAAGCAAGAATAATTACTACATCCTTAACCATCAGCTCTGCTCCATGAGACCAATTGTCAGGGTAAGAGTGATATAGATTTAACAGTAAATTGATGAATCCAGACGCCATCCAAAAGTAAATGGCTATCATTAGTATTCCTATCAAAAATCCCACAATATGAGAGTGCCATTCGTGATTCAATATATGTGTTTTATGGACTGGAGTGCTATTTAAAATATTATCAATCATAATCTCAGCTAAAGAATGAATGAAAATCATATCATACAACTCTAATATTTCAGTAATATGAACAAGCCTTTGGTGGTGGCGGGGAGATCGAGGTTAAATTCAAAAGCCGAAGTTTTCAGTATTTAATGTTACCCCATTTTTTGATTAATTATTAATATATATAAAAGTAAAAATGAAGCTGATCTGGAAAATGAGGGTAAAATTTTATAATATAACAAAAACAAAGCTTTACATAAATATAATTTTAATTAAAACCCGATTGCCTAACATAAGACATACCCCAACACTTATGTATTAATACCGTTATAAATTGATTATATAGCTCGTTCCGGTAATCCACACATAAAGAGCCTAGCATCTCTTACATGAGAGACTCATCAATCAAAACTTTTTCATGACGCTATAAAGAAATCCGATTTTTTCAAAAAATCGGATTTCTATCGAAGGCCCAAAAATGAGATATGTCCCAAATTTTGGACGAGTGCTCCGTCCAAGATAAATCTTGGACTCCTTGAGGGCTGCGGGTTTGCAAAACCAGATATGCTTCAAGTAGTTAATCTTTCTAACAATTTGTAAACACTGGTACAAATGTTTTTGAGATAATTGTCATTACTCGGCTCACATTCACTCAACGCTTTTGCTTTCTACATGTAAGTTCCTTTCGTCAAATCTCTCGCTATAATGTTTTTTCAAAGCTGTAAAGTATTGGTACTCCGTATGATAACCTTAAGGTATTGCGCCAAACCTACCATTAATATATCCTCTCATAATATCTAAATTATCAACATCCGCATAAGCTAAGGAATAAAGTCGAGACTCTCTATTATGAACAAAAAATTCCGACGTGGGTACAACATAAGCCTTATTTTCCCCGTAAGGAAAATTTTACCGGACTTTTTCCTTAATTGTCTCTGGTATTTCCGTCGTGTTTTCAAAATTAATCGCTTCGCTTCAAAATAAATTTGTTTTATGCCTAAATCAAAAGATTTTAATATGTGACTAAAAAACATTTTAAAATCGGTATGTGATTGAATAGCTATGTTTACCGGCTTGGAAGTCGGAAGAATAATATTCAAAACCTCATCAAACCATTTATAAATCATTTCAAATTGTTCTATTTCAAGCAACACTACCACCGTCTGCTTTCCTGCTGGCGTTTTCAGTTCAGGTAACAATGCCTTAATAGCATCCTCACAAACATTTTGGCCCTTGTGCATCACTTTGGTTATGAGAGATGCCCAAACCGTTGCCCTGACCGCGAGTCTACGCTTGAAGGTGGACGTAAGTGCTTGCATCTTATCAAAATTAATTAAAAATCTCTTTTAGTTCTTCAGGTAAAAAATTATTGTCAAGCATTAATGTGGCAATGTCTTTAGCAATATCTGATTCTTTTGGTGGATTGATAAAAATTTTATTCTTTAATTCTTTAAAAATTTCTTTAGCAGGTAAAAAATTAATGGTTAATTCTTCAAAATCATTTTTCCACTCTTCAATATATTTTTCCTTTATTTCCCTTATTTTTACCTGCACTTCATCGTAATTAGTATCAAGTTTTGAAACCAGAGCATTTATAATTTCTTCTTCATCTGGTAATTCACTATTTTTAAGTTTTGATATTCTTGGAAATTTATCCAGATGATTATTTATTTTAAATTGTAAAAAATCAGCTAAAAATCTAGTTTTTTTTCTCTGAATTGCATTATTTATTTGTTGGTGAATATCTACACCATTTATTAAATAATCTAGTTGTTGTAAATAATCAGTATTCAGTAACAAATTTTCTATTTCATGCACTTTTAAAAATCTTATACTATATTTATCTTCTAGTTTAGAAACCTCTTTATCCGTTCTAAAATCCCTATCTATTAAACAAAAACCATTATCTATTAATTTGGTTTCTGCCAAAGATAAAAGCGTATTTGATGAGCCTATAGGTTTAAACTCAAATTTATTGGCATTTATTCCCAAGATGGTTTTATAAAATACAACATCAACACTTTCATTTCCCCCTTCGCAAAATATAATTTTTCTATCTCCAGCAGTTGTATCCGTTTTATATCCTCTATTTACTCTCATCTTTATTCACCTTTTTCAAGTTCAAATAGTTCAGATTCACTGGAAGATTGATGTATCTCTTTTGAATGTGTGGCTAAAAATAGTTGTGAGTTTGGGAAAAGCTGATGGATTGCATATAAAATAATTGATTGCCATTTGGAATGAAGGTGTAATTCTGGTTCGTCTATGATTAGTATTGAGTTATTCGTGGCTTTGGTGCATAGATAGGTAAAAAATGCGACTACTTCTCTTTCACCAGAACTTAATTGGTCTAAATCGACAATACTTCCATCTTCATTTTTTATCATTAATCGATAATCTTTGGTCTCCTCGGTTCTGGAAAGTTGTTCTAAAAATACTTTTTGAGGAAAAAATATTTTAAATGATTCTTTAATTTTTTCTAAAATTGCTCTATTTTTAGATGTCAATGTTTCTACTTTTTTATCTGTGATTAAGTTTACAAGGTACTGTTTAACAGTACGATAGTTGTTGTCAAATTTTCTATACCTTACGCTATCGCTATATCTTTCTCTACTTTTAAATAGAGCTTCTTCAATTCTATCTATTTTATTCCAATCTCCCGCACTTTGTACTGTGCTTGGGTTTAAAAGTCTGTATGAGGACAAATATGTAAATGAATTTTGAATTTCTAATGACAGATTATTTTGAATTTGCCATTTTAAGCCATTCTTTTGATGATACTCTAATGTTGCAGATATTAGCTCTTGATTATCTAATATTTGAATATCAATTCTAAATTCTTTTTCATGGTTATAAATCCATTCACTACCTAATGAGATATAATCAACTAAAAATTCTTCTATTCTGGTTAAATTATTATTTTTATGATATGCGGCTCCCACAGTAAGACAAATATATATTGCTTCTAAAATGGTACTTTTACCGGTACCATTAATACCATATATGATTATATTATCTAATATTTTGTCAGTCTTTTGATAAGTTAAATCTAATTCTAAGTTTTTTATACCTTTAAAATTAGTAATTTTTAATTTTTTGACTTTGGTATTGTTCATGTTTAATCCGTTATCACAGAAAAAGACAAAGGTAAATAGCCTTGGTGGTTAATACAACAAGTAATAAGGCCTCACGAGTCGGAAGTAAATATTTTTATCTTTATTACCGACTAAAAAACCACCAACCTCTCCAGCACCACAAAGAATAAATTTTTCATCAGCTTCTATTTGAAGACTAGATGGGCTAATAAGAATTTTTCTCACTCTCGATTTTTTACTCATTATTTTTCTCCTATCTTTAGGGCGAATTATGATAACATGAGTACAGGACTAATGATTAGTCCTGTTTGGATTTCCTGTACGTGGCAACGTTGTCGGTTTGTGTTCATCAAGCCGCCAACCGATAATAAGCCTCATTAATCTCTAACCAGTCAAACCGATCCCCCAATCGCTCAAGCAACACTACCACCGTCTGCTTTCCTGCTGGCGTTTTCAGTTCAGGTAACAATGCCTTAATAGCATCCTCACAAACATTTTGGCCCTGACTATTGTGCATAACTTTGGTTATGAGAGATGCCCAAACCGTTGCCCTGACCGCGAGT
>JBDLJY010000225.1:0-10899 GCA_039714115.1 Pseudomonadota bacterium
AAATGACCAAGACACTGTCAACTGGTATCGCAAGGCTGCTGAGCAGGGAGATGCAAAAGCGCAATATATCTTGGGCTTGATGTACGACAATGGCGAGGGCGTCATTGAGAATGACCAAGATGCCGTCAAGTGGTTTCGCAAGGCGGCTGTGCAGGGATATGCTGAAGCGCAATTCAATTTAGGCGTGATGTACGAAAATGGCGATGGTGTCCCTGAAAATAATCAAGAAGCCGTCAAGTGGTATCGCAAGGCGGCGGTGCAGGGATATGCTCAAGCGCAATCCAATTTAGGCGTGATGTACGTCAAAGGCAAGGGGGTTGCTGAGAATGACCAAGAAGCCCTCAAGTGGTTTCGCAAGGCGGCGAAGCAGGGATTGGCTAGGGCGCAATACAATTTGAGGATCATGAGTTTTGCAGGCTCCTATTGTCCCGGTAATAAACATAGTTTGATCGTGAATGTGAATCCCCCGAGGAGTCGAATCATGATAATGAATATTAATCCTAAATATCAGCCGGGGCTATGTCTGAGGCGGGGGAGATACGACATTTCTGTGACTCTTCAGGGTTACGACAGCTATCGAAAATGGATAAGAATAACAGACTCAGATGTCTCCCTTGATGTTACGCTAATGCCAAAGTGACGATAAGTGGGAATACAAAAAAATCCGATCCCTCAATTCTTCGGGACAAGCTTTTTCATTTCTGCAAAAACTGGATAATGGAAAGCGACTGGATCCCACAGATGTGGCTTGGCTAGAGGAGCATCACATAAATTATTGGGAAAAACGCAAACTTTTTTCTGGCAATATTTTGAGGGCTTATCACAGACTCGAAGCGATTTTCTATGAACAGGAGTACAAACGTTCTGGAAATAAATGGAATTTACCCAGTGGGAGCAGTCATTGGCGTGGCGCAAAGCAACCGGAACGTGCATTAAAGCTGACAGAGAATCTGAACTTTGACAAAATCAAGGAAAATAAGCTCAAGTCGGCTTTACTAACCACTAGAGGCGGTGCTTTTCGAGATATTAATGAACTCGATAGAGCTGAACAATGTGCGCGAAAAGCTATTAAGTATCAGCCGAGTAGTCATCACCCTTATACCTTGATGGGCGCCTTATATTATGAACTGGGTGAATACTATGAGGGTGCTCGCTGGTTTAATGAGGCGATTAAACGCGGTGCTTCGCCCAGAGATCAAGATGCTGAAATTAAGCGAGTTATTAAGAATGCTGATAAGGATAAACGCAGGGAAGTCGCGGAGTATCTACTGAAAAAAGAGCCGGTGCGGTATAAGTGGGCGAAGAAATACATTGTCGATAAACGTTCTTAACTTTTGAAGGTGCCACTGGACTGGCAAAAGATAACTACAGGGATAATAAAGGGAACTTGAACGGATTAAAGTGTTGATCGGTACTGGCATTGATTTTAAAAGCGGAGAGGGATCGGATTAATGGATGGCTCACTACTATAATTAAGCCTCATCTCAAAACGCTGCGTAGGGGCAATCCTTTATGGTTGCCCCATTTTTATTGACATCATTTATCAGTTTATTTACAAATAGCCCGCGATCAAAACGCTCAAGCGGAATTGGAGATGAGATTAAATTAAGCCGATTTTAAAATCGCCATTATGATAAACCGAGCGATTATTAGTAGGGTGGGCAAGCTACGCTTCTATATTAATAAGAGAAGAGTTTAAATTAGGCATATCCTCAAAACGCTCAAGCGGTTAGCCATTAATAAGAGATGAAAACAAACCTGCGGGGGTTAATTTTTCGTTGAAGGGTTTATCATACTGGCATTGTATTAGCACCTGCCCGCGATAAACCGTCCTGCACAAGATTTGAATAAAATCTCCATTGTTGTCGGAGTCCAAGATTTATCTTGGACGCTCAAAAAGTAAGGGATTTGGACTCCTAATCTGATCATCAACCGCTATTTCGTTTTCACTTCTTAATCCCTGACGGCTTTTTTTGTACCACTGGAATGCAATAGCTCACAATCGTTTTTCCTTCAATCAGATCAGAATCGTTTCGTGCTTGGGGCTTTGAGCGGTGATCAAACACGACGTAGTAGCCCTCTATTCTAATAATCATCTTCCATTGAACGTTTCAGGGTTCTGGCTTGGTTAAAGATTCTGGTAGCAAGTTCAATCATTTGATCATCCATTTTGACATTGGCTTTGATGGCGTTTGATTCTTCTAGTAAATCTTCGGCTTTATATAAATAACCTAGAAAATCATCGCTGATACCAAAACTGAGCCGGTAAGCCTGTTCAAGCGAAGCGCCTTTAGTCTTGAAAAAAATAATTTTCCCCAATGGCACTCATCAGTTCTTCTATAGAGGTTTCACGGGCAAGGTATTCCAGCATAGTTTGCTGAGTTCGTTCAAGCACAGATGTTGACGGAAGTCTGGGATTTTGTGGATCCAACTCCAATTGCTTAAGATGAACAAGGCTTATATTTTGTGTGTTATACTTGACCATTTTTAATTGGACGTCCAAGATAAATCTTGGACTCCTTTAAACCGCACACCTTTCCACCGCCGCCAACACTTCCTTCAGCACCGGTTTTTTCCTAAAAGCGAGCGTAGGGTGCGTCCTACGCACCCTTATATAGCACCATTAACACCGATACCATATTAATTATATTAAAAGGTGCGTGGGACGCACCCTACGCTCGCTATTCTCCACATTGCATAACTACCCTTATTCTTTAGCAGTGACTTGTGCCCAATTTTCTCTTTCAACAAAAGGTGAAGGAAGATGATCCAAATGCTCCATATGCTCATCATTAGTCACTAAAATAAGACCAGATCTTTTAGCTGTCGAAGCAATCAAAAGGTCTATATCCGGCATTTTTTTCCCCACCTTTCTTAATTGTGCCTTAGCTTTTCCAAAAATTTCCCAAACCTCTTTATCTACCGAAAGAGGAGAAATAACCGGAGTAAAAGCTTCAAGTTATTGTAAATTATTCGCTTTTCGCTTGGAATATTCCACCCCATACATATATAAGCTCCCCTAAAGTGGCCTCACTTAGATGAATAAACGAATCCAAACAATAAGATGCAGCCTTAACGGTATTTTTTTCCATTTCAGATTGCTTACTTTCTGGCTTTCTTTTAGCATTTAGAATATAGACACAATGATTCGTATCTAAGAGATACTCTTTATTTTCGTCTTTCATATTTATACCCTAAAAATTCCTTATAAAAAAGGAGGTTCTTCTTTATCAACCCTAGAAGACACTATATTATGCAATATATCATCCCATTCTCCGTCCCCCGTACCTTTTCCTATTTCAGAAAAATACTTTTTTCTTTGCTGCAAGAGTTCAGGGGTTACTCTCTTTTTAGTTGAGCCAATACGAAATTGCGAAAGTACCTTGTCAAAATCTTTCCGGCATATTTGAGCAATCTCTCTCTGAGAAATATAACCATCCTCATAAATCTGAAGCAGAGTACGTTCTTCCAACCTCTTTTTGTATCCAAAAGGGATATTCTCCAAAGAAGTCACTGGAATTTCAAGTGTTAGGGTCATAATTTTCTCCTTACAAATCTCCAATTAAATTCGCATTCTACAATTGTAGTTTGATTCAATGATGTATATTCTAATAATAGATGATAACATAACTCGATGTTCAAGTTTTTGATCGCGGTGGTGAGCACAACGCCTGTCGTCCAAGGAGAATAATCATACAAACAATTGTTCAACATTTCTGGTTTAAAGTGATTTCAATCAGCGCACGTCGTCCATCTTTGCGATGCTTTTCAAAAACGAGTCTCAAATCGATAAGGCTAATAAAAACGGGGCACTATTATGACTACTTGCCCATTTATCAGCTAAATCCTACCACTTATCCTGCACACACAAGAAAAGACACAATACATAGTATATATTGTATTTGTTTTATAAATTTAACTTTTTTCTCAAGCAAGTTCATAAATCTCAGATGGCAGTTTTTTTCCTCTAAGGAGATTGCAAATTCTCAATCTATCAATGAGTACACAACCGCCTAAATGCCTCAGATTCACCCATTCGCCCGTTGCCTTACGATAGCAAACGGGCACAAATACCACATTCATCGGCTCATGGATAAATCTATAACAGACAAAGCTGGCGTTTGATTCTTCTAGTAAATCTTCGGCTTTATATAAATAACCTAGAAAATCATCGGTGATACCAAAACCCCTGTACTCATGTTTGTTCCTGTACTAATCACCCCCACCTCAAAACGAAACGGACGAGACAAGACAAGACAAATTTATAAATCAATGCCAGTATGATAAACCCCCAAAGAGTTGTCGGAGTCCAAGATTTATCTTGGATGCTCAAAAAGTAAGGGATTTGGACTCCTAATCTGATCATCAACAGTTTTCACTTCTTAATCCCTGACGGCTTTTTTTGTACCACTGGAATGCAATAGCTCACAATCGTTTTTCCTTCAATCAGATCAGTATCGTTTCGTGCTTGGGGCTTTGAGCGGTGATCAAACACGACGTAGTAGCCCTCCGTGACTGCTTCTAATTTGAGATAAGCCGCTAGTTGATGTTTGCCAGCAGAATATTTGCTTTTGCCTTCCCAGATTTTCGTTTCGACTATGTATTTTTCGCCTTGGTGAAAGATGATCAAATCCATTTGTCCACGCCCGGTGCGGACTTCAGTATACATAAACCCGCGTATTTGATGCACAAATTGATCCAGATAGGCAAATAGTAAATATTGTCCAACGAATTCGTGAGGTGTTTTAGGTACTTGAAGAATCCGATAGCCGGCACGCGCAATAAAATCACGGAAATTCTCCAGCAATAGGCGCAGATTGACTTTGCCATCGGGCGTTAAATAATCTAAAAAACCCGCATCTGTGTCTTCCGGGAGATATTCTCGCTCTAAGCCATTGAACACTGGTTGGAAAATTTGCACAATGCAGTATTGATAAATGGGATTAGTAATCTCGCAATAGCCGTCAACGCCGGCTTTCAAAATGCCATAAGTCACCAATTCGCTGATGAAATCATTGTGGATATTAAAGCGTATGCCAGCATCATAAGAGCAAATTTCCATTAAAATGGTTTCAAATCGCGGATTTCTACGAATATTAGTTTTTAAATGTGACAAATGAACATTGGCTTCATTCAAAATCTTTTGGTGGGCATTCTGAAAGTGCGCGTTTGAGATGGTTTCTTCAAGCCCAATTTTCATCTCCATCGTCAAAATTTGCGCCATGCGGTTGACGAGAAACGGTTGCCCTCCAGTCTGTTTATGAAGATTATCAATGACTCCCTCAGCAAAAGCTTGTCCCGTTTCCTCCGTGTATTGTCCCAAGAGAGTACGCACTTGGGAAAGAGTGAAATTGGGGAGTTCAAATTCGTCTTGGATATTAAACGGCGAAATTGAACGGTCATAATTCAGTTGAGTGATGCTCTTGACGCCAATAATGCCTACACTGTATGGACAGCGGTTGGGGTTTTTTGAGAGATAAATTCGGCGTAAAGCGTGTAGAAATTGACCCACGACTGATGTAGGAATACCATCGAACTCATCAATGATGATGGCAAGCCGGCGGTTTTTGAGGTAGCTACCCAGTTGCTCAAAAAAATGCATCATGGAAATATGGGAAGTGATTGAATAATTTTCCAAAAACTGGTAGAAGGCGGTATCATTTTGTAACTGGCTACTGTGGTAGGCGTTTTCTATTTCTTGACGAAGATCGTTCTTTAGACAAGCGTAGAATTCCTCAGATGAAATATTTTGATACACCTCAAAATTGAGTTGAATCGGCAAATAAGTTTCATCTAAGGTGTCTAATGCCAAGCGAAAAAATGTCGTTTTCCCTGTTTGACGCGGTGCGAAGATGACAATATATCGCCCGTCTTTGATACGTTGGACTAAATCTGCGAGTTCTTCGTTGCGCGGGACAACGTAATTGCGGGCTGGATCGACTGGGCCACGAGTTTCAAAGGTGCGTAAACGAGTTGGCATAGTTTTATTCCTCTATGTTTAATTTAGATTAAAGAAATCCGATTTTTTAAAAAAATCGGATTTCTAGCTTGTATTTCAAATCACCTTAGAAAATCGCTGTTCCTTATTTTGACGTAAATAAGCATCAAACGTCATACAAATATTACGCACCAACAATCTGCCCGCTGGCAAAATATCAATCCGCTGATCGCTACGCACCAATAATCCATCATCTTGCATCCTCTCTAAATCCGCCCATTCTTCTGAAAAATACCTTTTAAAATCAATCTGGTATTCTTGCGCTATGGCGGGAATGTCCAAAGTAAAATGACAAATCAGTTGAGTAATCACCGCCCGACGTAACTTATCGTCGGCATTTAACGCAATGCCGCGAAAAACTGGCAAGTGTCCAGCGTCAATTTGGGCATAATATTCATCTAGCGTTTTAAGATTTTGGCTATAACTATCGCCAACTTTGCCGATGGAAGTGATACCCAATCCGATTAAATCACAATCGGCATGAGTCGAATAGCCTTGAAAGTTGCGATACAGGGTGCCCTCACGCTGAGCGATTGCCAATTCATCATCGGGGAGCGCAAAGTGATCCATGCCAATATAGATATAACCGGCATCGATGAGCTGGCTAATGGTGTTTTGTAAAATCACTAATTTTTCAGAAGGACTGGGTAAATCAGCCGCCTCAATGCGCCGCTGTGGTTTAAATAAACTGGGCAAGTGCGCGTAATTGAAAACGGATAAACGCTCCGGCTTGACGGCAAGGATTTTATCCAAGGTTTTAGAAAAAGAATCCGCGCTTTGATGGGGTAAACCATAAATAAGATCAATACTAACGGATTTAAAACCCTCGCGGCGTGCCGCCTCTAACACGGCAAAAGTTTGTTCTTCTGATTGGATACGATTAACGGCTTTTTGTACTTGGGGATCAAAATCTTGTACGCCTAAACTCATACGATTAAAACCGAGTTCGCGCAGCAAGGCAACAGTATCAGACTGAGTTTCACGGGGATCAATTTCGATAGAATATTCGCCGCTGTCATCCTCAAGTAATTGAAAATGATTTTTTATGCCGTCCATTAAGTCGCGCATTTCGGCATGACTTAAAAAAGTCGGCGTTCCGCCGCCCCAGTGTAATTGCGTGACGGGACGTTCACTGTTAAATAGCGCAGCTTGCATGGCGATTTCTTGGTACAAATGTGCTAAATAAGGTGCTGCAAGGCTGCGGTTTTTAGTCGCAATTTTATTACAAGCGCAATAAAAGCACACCGTATCACAAAACGGTATATGCACATATAACGATAAAGGAGCGCTATCACTGCTTAAAGCATAATCACGATAAACCGCCTCATCAAAACCACTATGAAACTGTACAGCAGTGGGATAAGAAGTATAACGTGGACCCGCTTTATCGTAGCGGCGGATTAACTCAATATCAAAAAGAGTGGATTGTTGCATAATAACAGACCTATAAAATTCAAAAAACCTGCGGAGAACCCCCGCAGGCCATTGTAAATCCAATTCATAGTAAACGATTTATTGCCTAAAATTTGATTCCCCAACCCAGTATAATTTCATACTGACTCATTTCTAAGAATCCCGTCTGCGGCCCCGTGTTCATATTAGTACCGTGTAGCTTTTCATTAGGGGCATACATGAACGCCACGCTAAATTCAACTAGTTCAGAAATGGGAGTGCTAAAGCCAAAGGTGTAGTGCGTTCTGATGACAGCAGGCGCAAGGACGTTAAACAAGGCTTGCGTATTTGGAATGGCTTGATTGGATCGACTGTAACCAAGACGGAGAGTGAGATCAGGGCTATATTCCCACTGTAACCCAACTTTAAAAATATCCATATCTTCCCAGCCAAAGCCAAGTCCATCAGATGTGCCCAATAAAGTTTGTCCCGGCATAAAAACAAGATCAGAAGCGTTAGACAAAGCTTTAACGCTACCGAACTTAATAGCTTGATAATCAAAGGCTAAAGTCAGTCCAGGTGTCGCCTTAAAAGCAAATCCAATGTCATAAGTAGCAGGAATATCAAAATCACCTTCCTCAGCCAACAGCCCTTTGTAATCATCAAACTTGCTCATCCACATTTTAGACTGATAAGACGCACCTAAAGTGAGCTGATCAGTGATTTGTCCCAGCCAGCCCACACGCACACCACCCCCAATCGATCTATCATGTCCATTGTTAGTTACCTTGTCAGGATAAGCCGAAAAGGGTTTGAAAGGTTCCAAGCCTTGGGCCTCAAGTGTTTGAAACGCCAAAATGGGGGTGATGCCAAAGGAATGTCGCTCAGTGATTTTTCTGGAGTAAGTGAGGCCAACAAACATTTGTATTAAATCTATCCCCGTTGGCGAGGACGCTTGTGTGCTGGGATCCATTGGATTGCTAAAATTCCTAAAAACAGCGGTATCGTACTCCGTATTCATTCCCCCGTTACCGCCAACGGTGATGCCGATGGAACTGCTGTTGTCCAACATACGATTATAGCCTAAATGAGGAATCAGAAACCAATCGTTGGCACTCTCGTAACGCCCTGGCTGTATAGAAGTGGGCCCGTTTGGTGGCCCAATCGGTGAAGCGTCATCATTAGCGGTAAAGCCCCGCTCAGGTACAAAATACGCCAAGCCGTAATCCATACGGTTGCCCACCCGTACCATTGAGGCAGGATTACTGGCAGCACACATCGAGTCGAATGCCATTGCCACACAGGCACCGGCTATCGACTTGGATTTAGCCCCATAGCCGTGTGACCAATAGCCATTGGTGGCGTAAACGTTTGATGCTAATAGTGCCAAGCCTAGTAATAATGTTTTGTGTGTTTTCATCATACCAATCCTTAATGTTGTTAATAAAATGAAAGCAGTTCGTAGTGTTTAAGCAGCTATCCCAGTCTGCCTCAACAGAGCATCAATCTCCGGTGCCCGCCCCCGAAATTCAACAAACAAATCCATCGGCTCCCTTGAACCCCCCTTTTCCAAAATCGACTGCAAAAACTGCTGCCCCGTCGCCCGATCAAAAATACCATTTTTCTCAAATTTAGAAAAGGCATCAGCAGACAACACCTCTGCCCATTTATAACTATAATAGCCCGCAGCATAACCCCCAGAAAAAATATGCGAAAAACTCTGTTGAAAACGGACAAAATCCGGCGGAATGAGCACCGCCACTTGTTGACGCACATCATCCAACAAGGTTTGAATATTAATATCAGAGCTGTATTCATTGTGCAAGCGAAAATCAAATAGCGCAAATTCCAACTGTCGTACCATAAACAAACCGGCTTGAAAATTTTTCGCCGCTCGCATTTTTTCAAATAAATCATCCGGCAACGCAGCCCCCGTTAATAAATCTAAAGCTTCGCGCTCCCAGCACCAATTTTCCATAAATTGACTGGGCAACTCCACCGCATCCCACGCGACACCGTTAATGCCCGCGACAGGCGCATAATCCACTTGAGTGAGCATATGATGTAAACCATGCCCAAATTCGTGAAATAGGGTAGTGACTTCTTGATGAGTGAGCAAAGACGGTTTATCAGCAACGGGCGGCATGAAATTGCAACATAAATAGGCGACGGGAATTTGTAAGCCGCTAATCGTGCGGTGGCGGATAATGCACTCATCCATCCAAGCACCACCGCGTTTCCCCTTTCTGGCAAAACAATCAAGATAAAATTGTCCCCGCAATTCTCCCGATTCATCATAAATATCAAAAAATTGCACATCAGGATGCCAAGTATCCACACCGTTATGCTGTTGGATAGATAAACCATATAAACGTTGCACTACCCCAAACAATCCTTCTAACACTTTAGGCAAAGGAAAATAAGGCCGCAACATTTCTTGAGAAATATCATAACGATGCTGGCGCAACTTCTCAGAATAATAGGGCACATCCCACATTTCCAAAGTTTCTACGCCAAAATGTTCTTTAGCAAAGGCTTGCAAATCCTCAAACTCTTTTGCCGCGACGGGTTTAGATCGACGCGCCAAATCGGTGATAAAATCCAACACCTGCGCCGGCGTGTCAGCCATTTTAGTGCTTAAAGAATATTCGGCATAATTAGCAAAACCGAGCAGCGTGGCAAGCTCATGTCGTAACGCCAGAATTTCTGGCATAATGGCGCTGTTATCCCATTGCCCAGCGTGCGGCCCCTGATCAGAGGCGCGAGTCATATAAGCCACATACATTTCATGGCGTAATTCGCGGTTATCGGCATAACTCAGTACCGGCTGATAGCAAGGAAAATCAAGAGTGAATACCCAACCCTCTAAACTGTCATGCTCAGCATTTTGTTTTGCCAAGGCTCGCACCGATTCAGGTAAACCCGCTAACTGGCTTTCATCAGTGACATGTTTTTTCCAAGCATGAGTGGCATCGAGTACATTTTCAGAAAATTGGGTGCCCAGTTGAGAGAGCCTTTGTTGAATTTCCTTATAACGCGCCTGTTTCTCAGGCGGTAAATCGATCCCCGCCAAGTGAAAATCACGGCGCTCATTTTTGATGACCTGTTGTTGGGCGGCATCTAACTGTGCATAATCGGGACTCTCAGCAATCGCCTGATAACCCGCAAACAACCCCTTATTTTGTCCCATTTCGCTGCGATAAGCGGACATCATCGGCAAACAAGCATTATAAGCCGTCCGCAAATCTTCAGAATCCGCCACCCCATGCAAATGTCCAATTGGCGACCAAATTCGACTTAAACGATCATTCAACTCATTAAGTGGCTGGATAAAATTATCCCAAGTATAGGGGGCAGCCGTGTCAATTAAATGGGCAATCTGAGAACTATTATCATTTAATACCTGTTCAATAGCAGAGACAATGTGTTCAGGTTGAATTTGAGAAAAAGGGGGGAGTCCTTGCATATTGAGTAGGGGATTAGTCATATAATGAATATCCTTAGTTTGA
>JBDLJY010000226.1:0-10898 GCA_039714115.1 Pseudomonadota bacterium
TAAAAACTCTTCCCAACTTATCGTTATCGGTGCCTTTTTTGGTTTTGTGCCATTGTTTGGAATCCATAATTTTCTGGCGTTTATTGACTCAACCCACTGATATTTTGTTTTTAAGTCACGCGCCAATTCGTGATATTCCTCTGTGTTAAGCTTTTGAATTGCAGACTGCGTCTCCAGCAATTGATTCAACCAATCGTCAGACACTTTTTTCTCTAATCCATTACTCCAACGTTTAGGTACTCCGTCTCCCCATTCATCCACAAATCTGGAGGATTGTTTTCCTTTCCATTCATCCAGCCACTCGTTTAGCAAACGATTTAATAGTAAGTCTCTAATGTTAATGTTTGACATTGGTTGCTTTCCTGTGTGTGATTGAGGCTTTTATTATACCGAGCAATCAATTTTTATGAGCTATTTTTTTTTGCACCCTTCAAAAGTAGTTTACAGTTTAGTGTGCTAAATTTAGTTGTTTCGGGAAATCCGCTCCGCTCCATTCCCGAAACAACAAACTAGATGCCGAGCTATGGCCTACTTTTTTTTATAAATTGTTTTTTTTGCATTATAAAAAAATTTTTTTTGGCAAAAAATGGCACGTCTCGGCAAAACATTTTATATTCGATGATCAAGTTAAAGTTTAGTTTGTGGTATAGGAGTCCAAACTTTAGTTTGGCTGTCCATCATCGAGTTATATGACTGATTTTTTTCATTTGACTATTTGAGGTAATGCTATGATCTCCAAAAAACGTACTTTCTTGAAAAACATAGTCGCTACAGCGGCTGTAGTCGCTGCTTGCGCTCTACCCGTCCAAGCGGCTGATAAATCCCATTCCTATATTTTGGCTACCGCTACAACGGGCGGCACTTTTTATCCCGTCGGAGTCGCTATCGCTACGCTGACTAAGCTGAAGTTAGCACCTAAGTACAACGTCTCACTCTCCGCTATCAGTTCGGCGGGCTCTGGTGAAAACGTTAAGCTGCTACGGAAAAATCAGGCCCAATTTGCCATTTTACAAGGGCTCTACGGTGCTTGGGCGTTCCATGGCGAGGGTAGGGTGACAAGCCCACAGCGTCATCTGCGCTCCGTTACCATGCTTTGGCCGAATGTGGAACATTTTGTCGTCAAAAGTAACATGGTGAAAACCGGCACCGTCGCTGATCTCAAGCATTTTGACAAAGCCAAATTTTCTATTGGCAAGCGTAACTCCGGCACCGAGGGCTCCGGTCGTCATATTTTATCCGCTCTTGGCATCAACGTGGATAACACTTTCAAGGTGGTTTATTTGGGCTACAACCCCAGTACCAATGCGCTACAAAATGGCAATATCAAGGGAATGAATATTCCGGCGGGCGTACCTGTGAGTGCTATTACCCGTGCCTTCGCTGTCTTTGGCAAGAGGATAGCAGTGCTGGATTTTACTGATAAGCAGCTCCAGCAAGTGAATAGCACTTATCCTTTGTGGACTCGTTATGTGATCCCGGCCAATACTTATCCCAATCAGAATCAAGCGATTAAGACTATCGCACAGCCCAACTTTTTAGTGGTACGTGAGGATGTGGCTGAGGAGGATGTGTATTTGATTACTAAGAGCATTTACGAAAATCTGCCCTTTCTCAGAGTTATTCACAAAGCACTCAATGCGATGGCACTGGAAAAGGCTATTGATGGTTTGCCTATGCCCTTGCATCCCGGTGCTGTCCGTTATTACCGAGAAGTGGGTATTGATATCCCCGATCATCTGATCGCTAAATAATTCGTCCAAGAGTCCAAGATAAATCTTGGACTCCAAAACGTGGGTATTTTTATGAAGCAGGTAATATACTGGTTTGGCATCCTCGTCGCGCTTGTCCACATTTACTTTAACACGGTGGGCACACTTTCAGAATTGTGGACATCAGCACTACACTTTGGCATGTTTGGCTTTCTCGCTGCCCTTATTTATCCTTTGCGGCCTAAGAATTTTGTGCTTGGTATTGATGTCCTTATTGGGCTACTTGCCGCTCTTTGTGCTGTTTATCTCATTTTGGCGGTGGATGTTGTGGAAGATCGTGGGCAGGATTTTATCATCTTGGATTGGATTTTTTCGATAATGGCAGTGTTGTTGGCGGTAGAATTGACGCGCCGTTCGACAGGGTGGATTATTCCAATATTAATTATAATATCAACTACTTATGTAGTATGGTGGGGGCCTTATGTGCCGCAACCTTTCGATTTCCCCGGGCTGCCTTGGGAAACGGTGTTGTATCGTAGTTATTTCAGCACTGATGGTATGTTTGGTGCCCTGGCTCAGATTTCTTCTACTTATGTTTTTATGTTTATTTTATTTGGTGCTTTTCTACTGAAGTCTGGCGCGGGTGATTTTATGATTCAACTTGCCCGCTGCTTGGTAGGGAGGTTGATAGGTGGGCCAGGATTAGTGGCAGTGTTTGGCTCGGCGCTCATGGGTTCTATTTCAGGCTCGGCTGTCGCTAATACGGTTTCTACGGGGACGATTACTATTCCTCTGATGAAACGTTCTGGTTTTGAGCCTCGCTTTGCGGCAGGTATTGAGGCGGCTGCTTCAACGGGGGGACAGTTGATGCCGCCGGTGATGGGCGCGGGTGTTTTTATCATGGCGAGTTATACTCAAATTCCTTATTTAGATATTATCGCTGTCGCCTTTCTGCCAGCCCTGTTGTATTTTTTATCTGTGATATTTTTTGTCCGCATTGAGGCACGCCGCCTTAATCTTTCCAGCACAGAAGAGCCACTGGGCTTTGTGACGGTGATGCGCGAGGGCGGACATTTGTTGATTCCACTGGTGATTTTAATCGGCTTGTTAATTTACGGATTCACGCCTACTTATGCGGCGGGTATTGCAATTTTATCGGTGATTGGCGCGTCTTGGCTATCTTCTCGCCCAATGGGGGTGCGCGACATTTTTGATGCTTTGGCGATGGGGTCGCGTCAAATGACGGGCTTGGCGGTGCTATTGGTGGGTGTGGGTATCATCGTGAATGTGGTCAATACGACGGGGATTGGTAATACTATCTCTTTATTGATTATTAGTGGTGATTGGGTGCAGGGCAATTTGTTCATTACTATCGTGCTGGTGGCTTTAGTTTCTTTGGTGTTGGGGATGGGCTTGCCGGTGACGGCGGCTTATATTGTGGTTGGCACTGTTTTGGCTCCGGCTTTATATGATCTGATTGCTAATGAGTATTTGATGAGTGCGATTGCAAGGGGGCAATTAAGTGAAAATGCTATGACTGTGATTACTATGTTCTTGCCTTCAGAACTGGCAATCAAGTTGGGTAGTTCCATGAGTTTGGGGGATGTTAAGACGATATTGGGCACGCTACCGCCTGATATGTTGAATATGGTGCGTGAACAAGTTTTGTCGCCTGCGGTGCTGACGACGGCTTTGCTTTCTGCTCACATGATCGTTTTTTGGTTGTCTCAAGATAGTAATGTGACTCCGCCGGTTTGTTTGACGGCTTTTGCTGCGGCGACGATTGCCCAAAGCGATTCTATGCGTACTGGACTGATGGCTTGGAAGTTTGCGAAGGGGCTTTATATCATTCCGCTGTTATTTGCTTATACGCCGTTTTTGTCGAATGATTGGGCGAGCGTTTTGAGCATTTTCTTTTTTGGGGTTGGGGGGATTTATGCGTTGGTGGGAGCGCTCCAAGGTTATTTAGAGGGGCCTGTTTCTTGGTATTGGCGGATAGTTTTGTTGGGTGTTGGTGTCGTTTTGTTGTGGCCATTGGCGTATTTACCGCTGCTGCTCAAATTGGGTGGGCTGGTTTTGTTGGTGGTGGTGTTTTTTATGACACGACAGCCCGCTAACTAAATATCAATCCGTTTATTCCCCAAATCCGTTGTACTAGACTTTAGCAATCTAGGGGTAGATGTTTCGGGAAATCGTCCCTCATTCCCGAAACAAAATTTCTATTGTTCGGCTGAAATTTTAATATATATTTCATCAATGGAATCAGGATCAGCCTCCCACAACTGTCCCCCAGTCACCTTGGCTATCAGTTTTAAAACATCCAAGTCTGCGTCAGCACCAAACGCTATCGGGAAAATTTTGACATTTTCAGCTTCGGCATGGGTGGGTAAGCACTTGATAAACATTTCTTTTTCAGTGTTCTGGCTTGAAGTATCTTCACCGTCGGATAGGAGAACGATGCCATAAAGTCGGTTGTCACCGCGCTTCAAATCGGCCTGTTGCAAGTCTTCCATCAATCTTGTCGCGTGGCAAACCGCATCATAGAGCGCGGTGCCGCCACCGGCTATCAGGTTTTTTACCCGTTTCTTCAAGAATGGTTCAACGACAACACCAGCAGGTTGGGGTTTCGATAAGTCCACTACAGTGTCATTAAAAGTGACAGCTGCAACAACATCATTAACTTGCAAGCGTTCTAAAAATTCAGCCGCTGCATTCGTCGCTGAGCGGATTTTTTCTCCACCCATACTGCTCGAAGTGTCTAACACCAAAAGAACGGTGGCTTTACGTTTTGTTTTCATAAATACGTCGATGATAGTCTCACTCAGCGACGCATCTGGGAAAGGCAGCGGCGGCACCGTTTTTGGTGTGACTCGCGGATCAGTGCCATGCGCTAAGTCTAGGGGCGCGTGAAGGGGGATGTTGCTATCAAGTGGTCTGAGCAAAGAATCAACAGCTAATCTTTGTTGTGAGGGTTTGAGCAAATAGTCACGAAAAATGGCCGCTGCCTCTGCCTGTTCTGGGTTTACCCACTCGGCTTTGTCCAAAATGCAGTAGGGATGAGAGGCAAAAAATGTGCCATCGGCGGGAAAAATAAAGGCTAGTAACCCATTCCCGTGATTAAGATTAAAATCAACAGTATCCGACTCAAAAGTGGCAACAGCGTGAAGAAAAGAGCTGCCGTGTTCATCCATCGAATTTAATAAATCGGTCGTGATCATTCCATATTTTGAGGTATTCTGAGCTAACGCTTTCAGGGCAGTTTTGGCATCGTACACTTCTTTAGGTTTCAGAGTGTCAGTTTTGGCAGTCATCCCGTAAACAAAGGAAGTCATCGTCAGTAGCCCGGCATTTGAATATTTGGGATGTGCATGTCCAAAGTGAAATGAGCCCCATTCTGGGTGGCCATAAGATGCCCAGCCGTCCTCGGCGAGTGCTATAATGGTTTTCCAGCTTATGGGTTTGTTCGGCCATCCAAGGGCTTCAGCCATAGGGCGCCACATCGCAATACCAAGCGGGCTATAAATGGTTGGTTGGCACGCTTGGCTCATCAGGGAAGTTTTTCCATTGAGTTGCTTTACCCACGATTCAACGCCGGGGCTCCACACAACGGGTTTGAGTTTGCCAGACAAAATGTCATTCATAGAGCCGCCCGATAGAACGTGTTTTAGTTCGATCTTGATTTTGGCACCACTGCGGGTTCTATAACCTCCAGCGTTAAAGTTGGCGACGACTTTTTCCATAAATTCTTCTTTGGTACTGGATGTGGCAATGGTTATTATTGTGATTTCCGAGACAGGGCGCTGAGGGCAGACCGGATTTTGCGGGGAGAAAAAACAGATGACATTGTCTATGTCACATTTTTGAGGATAAGAGAGGCATATCGCAGCGCCAAGGAAGGCAACGCCAGTCATGGTTAAGATTATTCTTGACCAAATGGGTAGGTGCCCTGTGCCGAGGTATTCTATTTTTCCAATGAGCCCTAACAGAAACATGAGACTTCCTGTTATGGCTATGATTGTCGGGATATCTGTATTCATATTGCGCTCCTGATTGTTTGATGATCACAATACTATGCCGAGCGATTACGTTTTTTGACTACAAATTTAATTTAATGGTATTGATGCAGGCGCGTGGGAACGAGGAGCAACAGGCATAAAGGTAAATGATGAATTCGTTTGGGATTTTAAACGTCCAGCATTGGAGAGACAAAACGGAATAAATATTAATGTTTTGATTTATCCCTGTAGTTCAATGGTCTGAATTGTTATGAATGATGACTTGATCGCCTTCTCGTTTCAGCAAAACAATATTGGCATCAAGAGGTGTCGATTGCACAATAAGCGGACTATGAGCACTGACAATAAATTGTGTTTGTTTAAAAATGTTGTAATAACCATTCTACTGCATTAATTAAACTGACATTTTCTGAAAATAAACTGGCGGCATGATCAGGATTATAGCTTTCTTCTAAAGAGCCGCTGCCCATACGACGTGACGCGCCGTAGGCGTAAATAATGAGTTCTTCGATTTTATTATCAGTTAAATGTTTGTTTATATGATTATATGCGGTGTCATTTCTGTAAAATGTCCTGCCTTTTCCTACCAAACATTGAAGTAAAGTCGTTTTTCCCGTTCCATTGTCCCCCAGTAGAATTGTCCAACGCGCCTGCTTACCATTGCCATATGATAAATCAAGCGTTTGCAGTTTTCCAAAACAGCGCACATTTTCTACGGTTAAATCTAAGAAATAAACGGGGGCATCATTTTTGGTTATTTGGTTGTTATCTAATTTTTCCATAATCAGTTGTCATCAAGTCCTTTTTAAAGCTACCAATAAGAGTGTGGCAGCCTTTATAAAAGTTTATAACTCAGTAATTTATCTAAAAAATATCTCGCACTAGGGCAATTAGGGTGATTAGCAGCGCGTTCTATTGAGAAACCAAATTGTTCTATCATTTTTTTTGCAAAGGCTTTTTTCTTCCTTCCTGGTCCAAGTTTCTTTGGATGGTGATGCTTGGCAATTTCTTTGAGATGTTCCCAAGGCATATCGGGGGTTTGTTCTGGCATAGTTTCTCCCGGAAAATCTTCATTTTTTAGCCAACGACGCATCGCTACAGGATCAGCAAGAAACCAAGCCTCTAGTGCTTTTTTGGCCACAATAATTTGGTCAACACTGCTCAAACCGATACGCGCCTTGGTGGCGGTGACACAAGGTTCACATTCTAAATCTGTGAGTACCACGATTTTATCGGGGTTCGCTTCAATGCGACATTTGTTGATAAATGGCTCAATATTTTTAGTGCATAAATTGCCACCCCCGCCAGCATTTATGACCGGAGTACAAATTTCAAGACTCTGTTTGTTTGCCCAAGTCTGAAAATTTGCCGACTCAACTAATAATTTCTCGCAAACACCTTCTACGATAAAGCCGATTTTTATCACGGTAAGCCACCATTGAGTACATTACATAACCATGCTTGATCTAGGGGTAGTGTTGAGGCATCATATTGCCGTATGGCTTTCATATGAGTCGCCCCTTGTTTTTTGTCAACTAACCATAATTCGTGGTTTTTTAAAACTCTTATTAACGCTTCATTATGGGTTGTTACCCAAATGGGACTTTCAAGCGTGGCTATTTCACGAAATGAGTCCACTAATTCGATAATGGCGTGAGGATGTAAACCGCGCTCTGGTTCTTCAATTAAGGTCATGCCCAAGGGGTTAGGACGGTCAAGCATAGCCACTAGGAGACTTAGCAAGTAAATCGTGCCATCAGAAATCAGATGAGCTGGGAAAAGTTTTTCTATGCCTTTTTCTTTGAAAGCTAGTAGGGTGTTTCCGCTTAATCTTTCAGTGTGACTTTGCACACTTTCCAAGCCTGGTACCATCAAGTCTATCCATTCTAGGATGGTTTCGCGTATCTCTTCGTTTTTTTCTAAACGATTTAATATGGCCGCTAAATTGCGCCCGCTAGAATGCAAACTAGAGGTATCTAGGTTGTTAACAGGTAATTTTGCTTCTATAGGTTCAATTCTATAGAGACGAATATTTTCTAAAAAACGATTAATTTTTTCTTCAAAAATTAATACTTCTGTCGATATTTTTTGTCGATGTACTTTGGATTCTTCATAGTAGATTCCTTGATCTAAGATCGGCTCTTTATCTAATTGACTCATTTTTAAATAAAATTTATTGATTTTGTCCACTTGAGGCAATTCTATTTCAATTTCAAATTCAAACTCATCGAGTTCAGGCCGTTTCAAACAGCGAATATTCTCAAAGCCGCCATGTTTTTTTAAGGCCTCGTCTGCCCCAAAACGAATGATCCAATTGACAAAATCCAAGGCTTCAAAAAAATTACTTTTCCCGACACCATTTGGCCCTGCAAAGACAGAAAATGGTTTAATATCATGTAGTTCTAGGATATCTATGCTACGATAGTTAGCGATTTTGAGATAGCGTATAGTACCTGTCATAATTTATTGATTGTAAAAAAAATAGGAGTCCAAGATTTATCTTGGACTCCTACTAAAATTTAGACCTGACAGGTTTTGAAAACCTGTCAGGTCTGCGGATCGTTCGTAAAAAACCAAGTTTTAATACGAATAGTAGCCACCAGGAGGCGCACACAATTTGATGCATTCCTGAGGTGAGCCGTCAATAGGAATTCCATCCCTTGGCGCTAAGTCTCTTATTGTATCCCTGAAAGAGTCTTCGCGGCTGGTTCCTTTTTCGGGTATGGCATACACTCTTATCTGGATCGTCTGCGATTCGCTTGCGCTCATCGGGATACCCTTGAATTTCGCTGGTGTTTTCAGCAGTTGCACTTGGGGACCTTCATCAAGAATCCCAACATTGATCCCTTTAGCCCCCGCTGCTTGCCAACGTGGGAACAGTGGCCCTAAATCAACGATGATTCTCTCTTCTCCCTTGTTAAGACGCTTGTTATTTTCTTCAAACACAAGGTCTATTTTTGCCGGCTCTTCTGAATTAGATACCACCATTTCAAATGGTTCTGTCGTCTGGCTTGCAATATCCAGAAAATAGTGAATGCTTTGCCTCGGAAGGTTTGGGGTTGTTTCTGGAGTCGGTTCCTCTTCATCATTGACATCTTTGATGCCGTCACCTTCCTCCTGAGTCGGTTCCTTTTCATCATTGACATCTTTGATGTCGTCACCTTCCTCCTGAGTCGGTTCATCATTGATATCTTTGATGTCGTCACCTTCCTCCTGAGTCGGTTCATCATTGACATCTTTGATGTCGTCACCTTCCTCCTGAGTCGGTTCATCTTCATCATTGACATCTTTGATGCCGTCGTCACCATCCGTATCTGTGCCTTCTCTTGGCATGGGGTTGAATGAGTCTGCTTTCACTGTGATAATCTGCGATTCAGCAGCCGTCATCTTAATCCCCATTATTTTAGCGGGAGTTTTCAGCAGTTGCACTTGTGGTCCTTCATCAAGAATCCCAACATTGATCCCTTTAGCCCCCGCTGCTTGCCAACGTGGGAACAGTGGCCCTAAATCAACGATGATTCTCTCTTCTCCCTTGTTAAGGCGCTTGTTATTTTCGTCAAACACAAGGTATATATTTGCAGGCTCTTCTGAATTAGATACCACCATTTCAAATGGTTCTGTCGTCTGGCTTGCAATATCCAGAAAATAATGAATGCTATGCTTCGGAAGAATTGGGGTGGATTCTGGAGTCGGTTCCTTTTCATCATTGACATCTTTGATGTCGTCACCTTCCTCCTGAATCGGTTCATCATTGACATCTTTGATGTCGTCACCTTCCTCCTGAGTCGGTTCATCATTGACATCTTTGATGTCGTCACCTTCCTCCTGAGTCGGTTCATCTTCATCATTGACATCTTTGATGTCGTCACCATCCGTATCTGTGCCTTCTCTTGGCATGGGGTTGAAGGTGTCTACTTTCACTGTGATAATCTGTGATTCAGCAGCCGTCATCTTAATCCCCATTATTTTAGCGGGAGTTTTCAGCAGTTGCACTTGGGGTCCATCATCAATAGTCCCAACATTGATCCCTTTAGCCCCCGCTGCTTGCCAACGTGGGAACAGTGGCCCTAAATCAACGATGATTCTCTCTTCTCCCTTGTTAAGGCGCTTGTTATTTTCGTCAAACACAAGGTATATATTTGCAGGCTCTTCTGAATTAGATACCACCATTTCAAATGGTTCTGTCGTCTGGCTTGCAATATCCAGAAAATAATGAATGCTATGCTTCGGAAGAATTGGGGTGGATTCTGGAGTCGGTTCCTTTTCATCATTGACATCTTTGATGTCGTCACCTTCCTCCTGAATCGGTTCATCATTGACATCTTTGATGTCGTCACCTTCCTCCTGAGTCGGTTCATCATTGACATCTTTGATGTCGTCACCTTCCTCCTGAGTCGGTTCATCTTCATCATTGACATCTTTGATGTCGTCACCATCCGTATCTGTGCCTTCTCTTGGCATGGGGTTGAAGGTGTCTACTTTCACTGTGATAATCTGTGATTCAGCAGCCGTCATCTTAATCCCCATTATTTTAGCGGGAGTTTTCAGCAGTTGCACTTGGGGTCCATCATCAATAGTCCCAACATTGAACCCTTTAGCCCCTGCTGCTTGCCAACGTGGGAACAGCGGCCCTAAATCAACGATGACTTTCACTTCTTCCTTGTTAAGGCGCTTGTGATTTTCTTCAAACACAAGGTCTATATTTGCAGGCTCTTCTGAATTAGATACCACCATTTCAAATGGTTCTGTCGTCTGGCTTGCAAAATCAAGAAAATAATGAATGCTATGCTTCGGAAGAATTGGGGTGGATTCTGGAGTCGGTTCCTTTTCATCATTGACATCTTTGATGTCGTCACCTTCCTCCTGAGTTGGTTCATCATTGACATCTTTGATGTCGTCGTCACCATCCGTATCTGTGCCTTCTCCTGGCATGGGGTTGAAGGAGTCTGCTTTCACTGTGATAATCTGCGATTCAGCAGCCGTCATCTTAATCCCCATTATTTTAGCGGGCATTTTCAGCAGTTGCACTTGGGGTCCATCATCAATAGTCCCAACATTGAACCCTTTAGCCCCCGCTGCTTGCCAACGTGGGAACAGCGGCCCTAAATCAACGATGACTTTCACTTCTTCCTTGTTAAGGCGCTTGTGATTTTCTTCAAACACAAGGTCTATA
>JBDLJY010000227.1:0-10850 GCA_039714115.1 Pseudomonadota bacterium
GGGCTTTCTTAATAAGTATCTGAAATTCTTCAGCGAACTCGGATTGGCTGGCAAATTCGATGGCTTTTTCGTACTGACGAGCTTCCATCAATTGAGTGAATTTTTGGAGAACCTTTGCTTTTTTTGCATCATTCACCAGCCTTCTCACTCGGCAATCGGATTCAAGGTGAGACAATTCTGTATTGATAATCTCGTCATAACTGCCGTTCCTATACAAGGCGCGTAAATTCGCAATCTCTTTATCAAGTGCTTGTTTCGCCTTAGCCACAAGTTCTTGTAGTTCAGGCGCATCTAATGACGCTGCCAGTCGGTAGGCTTTTGCGTATTGAGCTGCCTCCATCAGTTGAGGGACTCGCTTGAGTGCCCTCTCAAGATCTTGTTGCAATTTTATTTTTTTTGCAGCATTAACCCACCGTTCTATCTGAGAATCGAATTTTACATAAGGCGTACCTTGAATGATAACGCCTTGATAATGACCGTTATCATACAAAGATTGTAACTGGGCAAGTAGCTCATAGCGCATGGCGAGATACGCTTTTTTTCTATTTTTCATTTCCTCTCTATCAAAATACGCTTGCAATTGAGAGGCTTGTTTTTCGTTGTCAAAATCTATCCAAGCATTCTGTATCAACAGCCCTACTAAAAGGCGTTGTTCAACCGTTTCATAATTTAATGAGGCAATTGCTGTCACAAGAGCTAATAAAACGATTATCATTTTGGTACTCGCGGCAACGTTGATATGAGTGGTTTCGCTGCTAGGCGGGGAAATGAGTATGCCAGCGACAATAAAAATGATACCCGCTTTAAGGGGAGTCACCAAGAGGGCTAAACCAAAAACGATAAATATTATCGCGAAGAGCCAATTAGTCGCCCGAAGTAGCGTCAATCCGATGACGGATATGGGGTGATATAAATAGTCTTTCAAAATATTCATTTTTATCTAGTTCACTTTGATGAAGAAATTTTAAGGCAAACGTTACCAAGCTAATACTGTCCATAATATAATTTTTTACCGCCATTCGCTGCCCTTATTGTAAACGCAGTTTCCAGGCTCTAAGCGGCGAGGATCGCGATAACAGCCATATCATATATATGTAAACACGATATCGAGGTGATCATGTTTTTTTAAAGGGGTGTCAGGTAAACTAAAATAAAAATTAACCTGCGGGGCAGTATAATTTCTCTCCCCGCAGGTTTGCGGTAGTGAGGGTGTCAGAGACAACGACAGTACTATTTTTGTGATTTCACCTTCTTTTTCCCAGACGTGCAAGGCGCACGTCTTGCCAAGTAAAAAGCACGTTTCTGTGATATAATTACCCCACTTTTTAGCCCCCCTCTAATTTTATAGCCAAGCTAAGGATAATATAAACTTAAATGGTTAAATTTGCCAAAGAAATTCTGCCAGTTAATATTGAAGACGAAATGAAACAATCCTACCTCGATTATGCCATGAGCGTGATTGTGGGTAGGGCATTGCCGGATGTGCGCGATGGGCTTAAACCGGTACATCGGCGCTCATTGTATGCGATGCACGGACTCGGCAATGCTTGGAATAAACCCTATAAAAAATCCGCACGAATTGTAGGAGATGTTTTGGGCCGTTTTCACCCGCACGGTGACTCTGCCGTTTATGACACAATTGTACGCATGGCGCAGCCGTTTTCCTTGCGTTATATGCTGGTTGATGGACAAGGAAATTTTGGTTGTTTTACAGGTGATACCAAAATCAAGTTGGTTGATGGAACTGAAAAAAGTTTTGCCGAACTTGCCCAATTGCCGCCGGATGAGGTGTTTTATGTTTATTCGATTGATCATAATGGCGATGTCGTTATTGGAGATGGTCGTTATTCGCGCATTACCCGCCAAAATGCGGAGTTGATAGTGCTTGAACTTGACAATGGAGAATGTATCCGTTGCACTCCTGATCACCGTTTCATGCTGCGTGATGGCACTTACAAACAAGCCCAAGAGTTGACGACAGAAGATAGTTTGATGCCTGAGTACACTAACGGCATGGAGAGTCTCACGAGGGGTTCTTTTGTCCGTAACAATCATAAGATTGTGGCTAAGCGTGTCCTCAAAGAATGTGCAGATGTTTACGATATTACGGTAGATAAATACCATAATTTTCTGCTGAGTAGTGGCGTATTTGTCCATAATTCAATAGATTCCGACAGTCCTGCGGCGATGCGCTATACAGAAATCCGCATGGCAAAAATTACCCATGAAATGCTGGCGGATATTGATAAGGAAACGGTCGATTTTATCCCCAATTATGATGAATCTGAATTAGAACCTACCGTTTTTCCAACGCGCATCCCCAATTTACTTATTAATGGTTCCAGCGGCATTGCCGTCGGCATGGCAACCAATATCCCGCCTCATAATCTCCGAGAAGTGATTAATAGTTGTGTCGCGTTGATTGATGATCCCAGTTTAACGGTTGAGGGATTGATGAAACATTTGCCCGCTCCCGATTTTCCAACTGCCGGCATTATTAACGGTACGACAGGCATGTTAGAGGCTTATCGCACCGGGCGTGGGCGAATTTATATGCGTGCTCGCACCGAAATTGAGGAGGAGGAGGAGAATGGCAAACAGAAAATTATCGTCACGGAGTTACCCTATCAGGTTAATAAAGCCCGTTTAGTTGAAAAAATTGCGGAGTTAGTCAAAAATAAAAAAATCGAGGGTATTAGCGCTTTACGCGATGAGTCCGATAAGGACGGGATTCGCATGGTGATTGAATTGCGGCGCGGTGAAATGGCTGATGTGGTGTTGAATAATCTTTTTCAACATACGCAAATGCAAAGCGCGTTTTGCATTAATATGGTGGCACTGGTAGACAAGCAACCTCGCTTACTTTCGCTTAAGCAATTGATTGAATTGTTTATTCGCCATCGGCGCGAGGTGGTGACGCGGCGCTGCGTGTTTGAATTGCGTAAGGCGAGAGAAAGGGCGCATATTTTGGAAGGCTTGGCTGTCGCGTTAGGCAATATTGATGCGATGATTGTGCTGATTAAGGCGGCTAAAAATCCGTCTGAGGCGCGGCAGAGTTTATCAGCCCAAGTCTGGAAACCGGGCGTGGTGATAGAGATGTTGCAAGGGGAGAATGCCCAAGCCTCGCGCCCTGATGGACTTTCCCCTGATTTTGGCTTAACTGAGGCAAGTTATCGTTTGTCGGATGCCCAACTACAAGCCATTTTAGAATTGCGTTTGCACCGTTTGACGGGCTTAGAGCAGGATAAAATTTTGGATGAATTCCAAGCTTTGTTAGTCCGCATTAATGAATTATTAGAGATTCTTAATAACAGAGATCGCTTGATGCAAGTGATACGCGCAGAATTGTTGGCGGTGCGTGATGAATATGGCGATGAGCGGCGGACTCAAATCGTTTCGGAGGGTATCAGTCTCAGCATAGAAGATTTAATCACCGAAGAGGATATGGTCGTTACCTTGTCCCATGAGGGTTATGTTAAAGCTCAGCCGGTGAGCAGTTATTCTGCCCAAAAGCGCGGCGGCAAGGGTAAGTCTGCCACGCAAATGAAAGTGGAAGATTTTATCGACAAGCTTTTTGTTGCCAACACCCATGACATCATTTTATGCTTTACCAGTTTTGGTAAAGTGTATTGGTTGAAAGTACACCAATTGCCCCAAGCCAGCCGTATTTCACGGGGGAAGCCGATTGTCAATTTGTTGCCGCTAGAGGAAAGTGAGCGGATTAATGCGGTTTTACCAGTACGTGAATTTGCTAAGAATAAATTTGTTTTCATGGCAACCGCTAAGGGTACGGTGAAAAAAACGTCGCTGTTCGATTTTTCCCGCCCCCGTTCTAATGGTATTATTGCCGTCGCTTTGGATAAAGATGATCAGTTAATCGGTGTCGATATTACTGATGGAGAACAGGATGTGATGTTGTTCAGTCGAGGCGGCAAGGCGGTGCGTTTTAGTGAAGAAAAGGTGCGTGCTATAGGGCGTACAGCTCGCGGCGTGCGTGGTATTAGACTCGCCGCTGAAGATAGGGTGATTTCTCTGATTATCACTCACACGGGCGGTACGGTGCTTACCGCTACTGTGAATGGTTTTGGTAAACGCACCCCCGTTAATGATTATCAACGGGTGAAAAGCCGGGGGGGTAAAGGTGTGATTGCTATTAAAACGACTGAGCGTAATGGCGAAGTAGTTGGCGCGGTGCAAGTTAAAGATGAGGATGATGTTATGCTGATTAGTAGTCGCGGTAGATTGGTACGCACTCCGGTGGAGGGGGTTTCAGTTGTTAGCCGCAATACTCAAGGTGTTAATTTGATTCGTTTGGGGAAAGGTGAGCAATTGGTTGGCTTAGAGAGTATTTTGGACTTGGGAGCAGAGGACGATGGTTCCTGATTTAAAAACAGTTAGTTGGATTTTGCTTGTTGTGGCTATCGTTTTGGAGGTGTCTGGCACGATTTGTATGAAATTGTCAGACGGTTTTACTAAAATGGGGCCGGTGATGGCTATGCTGACTTTTTATGCTTTTGGTCTCAGTTTGTTAGCGATGGCACTCAAGACAATAGATGTCAGTGTTGCTTATGCTGTCTGGTCAGGATTGGGGACGGCGTTGATAGCTATTATTGGGGTAATGTGGTTTAAAGAGCCTGCTACTTTGGTGAAAATGTTCTCTATTATTTTGATCGTTTTGGGGGTAGTTGGGTTAAATTTGGGCGGGGGTCATTGAATGAGTCATTTAAAAACAATTGTCGTTATCCCCGCCCGCCTAGCTTCGACGCGCTTACCGAATAAGGTTCTTGCCGATATTGGGGGACATTCTATGCTTTGGCATATCTATCACCGCTGCTTACAAGCTTCAAAGGTGAGTGAGGTGCATATTGCTACTGACGCTGAAGAAGTCGTGGAGGCGGTGCGAAGTTGGGGCGGTAAGGTGTGGATGACAGATTCAAATTGTGCGTCTGGTACGGAGCGCATTGTGGCTATTTTAGATAAGTTGGAGTGTGATATTGTCGTTAATGTGCAGGGCGATCAGCCGCTTATCGATCCCGCACTTATCAATCAATTGATTGAGGTGTTTGAAAAAAGCAATCCAATGCCTGATATTGTCACCCCTGCTTGTCCTATCGAAGACGATAAAATCTTTGATCCTAATCTTGTCAAAATCATTCGGCGACATGATGGCTATGCGCTTTACTTTTCGCGTAGCCCGATTCCGTATGTCCGCGAGGTTAAATCTGAAAATTGGTCTAAATCTACCCAATTTTTGGGGCATATTGGCATTTACGGTTATCGGCGGCAAGTGCTTGAGGCGTATCATTCACTCCCTAAAAGCCCTTTAGAGGAGGTGGAAAAGTTAGAACAGTTGCGTTTTCTTCAAGCGGGCAAAAGTATTTTGACCTTTGTCACTTTTCATTATCCTAGTTCTGTTGATACGTTGGCTGATTTAGAGCGGGTGCGTCAATCAATGCCAGTATGATAAACCCCGTTATTTCAGATCTGCGGGGAAAATTATACTGCCCCGCAGGTCGCCCAAGATAAATCTTGGACTCCAAAAACCTCCCAATCCCAACGTGTCTCCAAAAAATGTCCCCACTTTTCTGTACTCTCAGGAGTGCAAGGCGTACCTTGCACGATGGCATTTATCTTGCATAACCCGTTGATACCTTAAAACACCAAAGGGTCATTTTTATGTCTGAACAATCACGTAATAACTACGTTTTACATGTTTTAATCCCTGAGTTATTCACTCATGTCACGCCCGGGCTGCGCCTAGAATTTTTAGAAAGATTATTATCCAGAGGCTATGTAGAATATAGGGCGCATCCGGCATGGATGTCAAGCCTGTTTGGCTTACCGGTTAATAAAAATCCGTTGCCAATAGCACCGTTGACGCGCTTAGTTGATGCCAACGACAGCGGCGATAAAATCTGGTTACGTGCCGATCCAGTCCATTTACGTGCTGATCGTGACCATGTGTTCTTATTTGATGCCGCCTCCGCTTTCACCATCACACCTGCCGAGGTAATTAATTTAATTCATGAAATCAATACTTTTTATGCGAAAGATGGTTTAGAATTTTCCGCGCCCACGCCCACACGCTGGTATGTCTCTCTGCCCGAATTGCCCAAGCTGATAACTTACCCAGTAGCCGACGTGCTTGGCAAAGATATCCACGCCTATCTGCCCGACGGTGATGACAAATTGGTGTGGCGACAGAGACTCAATGAGGTGCAAATGCTACTACATCAAAGTCAAGTCAATGTTAACAGAGAGGCGCGTGGTGAGTTACCTATTAATAGTCTCTGGTTTTGGGGATTAGGTAGGCAGCCCGATCCACCGAAGCGGCGTTGGGCGCAGGTTTGGAGTGATGATCTTTTAGCGCAAGGTTTAGCTTGTTTAACGAACACTCCAAACATGCGCGTACCGGCGACTGGAACAGACTGGTTAGCCCAGCTTATACCGGGCGAACATTTACTCACATTATCAGCGCCGCGAGGAGAGGATTGGAGCGCGTGGTTGAGTCACTTAGAACAGGTCTGGTTTATGCATTTATTCAACGCATTGAAAAAACGCCAAGTGGATATGGTTGTCTTATATCCCGGTGATGAGCGCGTATTTGTTGTTACTGATAGCCGTGCGCGTCACTGGTGGCGGCGGCGACGGAGTTGGCAAAGCTTTGGATAAATACGCAGGTTTGTCTTAATGGCGGGATTTCGTTCATGCATTATATTATACCTCGTTTCTAAGCACCGCGTTTTATCGATATGGATTGGAAATCCAGATATAACGCGGCTCTTGGGAACTTTAAAAAATATAACTATATATTAATAAAAAATTGCAATATTAAAATATAATTATTTATTCATATATATTAACTTATTGTTATAATAGTAATATTTTTATATAACGCCGATTATGTGAATGTGGAAACTACTTGATTATTGTCATAAGAGTTTTGTAGTATAGTCCGCGCTAAACATATGATGCAAGTTTAGCGCGATTCCCTGCACTTTTTTTTGTACATTCATTAAATTGTGAGGAGAAGGGCCATGAAAAAACTATTGCATGTCTTTGCTGTAGCCTTGCTCGTTGTTGGTAGCGCAACGTTTGTACCGACAAAAGACGCACAGGCATTTTTTACCAGTTGGATGCCTTGGAATTGGTTTGACGGCCCCGGAGGTTGGGGTGGTTATCCCTATTATGGTGGTTATGGTGGTTATCCCTATTATGGTGGTTATGGTGGTTATCCCTATTATGGTGGTTATCCCTATTATGGTGGTTATCCCTATTGGGGCGGTTATCCCTATCGCGGTTGGTGGTAAATCAAATCGCCTTATGCCTCCACATCGATTGTCAGCGAAGTGGGTAGCCAATTTGTTCGATTAATATTTTAATCTCCCCGCGCTGGAGCAATGCCATTAAGTTAAGGAAAAACTTATGGAAATAGCTTAACTTAATGGCATTGACGCTCCACCCTCCCTACATAGATTCCTTGCAACCGGCTCCGCAATGTTTTAGATCGCCTACTAACCAAAACATATTATCTCAACTCAAAAGTGGCAGGCTTCTTTGGTACATATCGGGGTATCCTCTTTGGGAAAACGTGCCATTGCAAAAGCCACCGCTTTCGCAACTTGATAGGCAACCGGAGGAGCAACTGAATTACCTATTTGGCCTAACACTTGATAAACAGCACCCGCAAAACGCCAATCTTCTGGGAATCCTTGCAATAAAGCACAATCTTGTACTGATAGTCGGAAATGATCGTTTTTTGCCGGAAAAGTAGATGCTTTTTCTCGATTACGGCTGCACCATTGGGCCATATCCCTAGATTCCCCCAAGCTTTCTGTCCAGCGGTACTATTCAACACCGAGGTTGTATTTCTTCCGCTAAATTTGGGATTGAGTATACCTAAGACATTTTCAGCAACAAAAGATTTAGGTATGTGTGTGTTGACAGCCCTTATAAATTCACCCCACATATTCCTTTCATCATTTTGGCCCGCCTGTTGCCCAGCAATAGAAAAAGGCTGGCATGGAGGACCTCCGTGGATAACATCTATTGAGCCAATATAGTCTTGCCAAACCACTTGAGTGACTTCCCCATTTTCAGGGCCACTATGAATAATCCAGTTTGGACGGTTGCTTTTTAAGGTTTCGCCACAAATAGGTATCAATTCATACGCGCCTTGATGGGTATATCCGGCTATTGCGCTGATGAGTAATAGTTTTGGTGTCAATTTTAGGCCCGATTTAGAGAGTTGTCCAGACAAATTCGTTGCCATATTGAAAAAACGCCAAGTGGATATGGTTGTCTTATATCCCGGTGATGAGCGCGTATTTGTTGTTACTGATAGCCGTGTGCGTCACTGGTGGCATTGACCATTTATCGGATAAAAATAACCATTTATCGGTTATCCAATATGCTGTAGTGATTTTTTTATTTACACTTTCCTCTCATCGGCATAGAACCAAATCTTAACTTTATAAGTGCCTTAAAATGGTTCAATTTCATCATCAATTGACTAGGACTTATTTATGAAAAAACCTATTTTAACTGTATTTACACTATTGATTTTCGCAACATTTTCCCATCAATCAATGGCGTGTGGGGGGATAATGAAAAACATGAAAAACCGTCCGTTGAAGAAAATCAAACAGAAGCCCCCTCTTATTGGGAGTCATTGAAATCAAAGGTGTCAGAAAAAGCAAAAGCGGTTGGAAAAATCTCTGGCATTGCAAAAGACAAGGTGGCAGAAAAAGCAAGTAACTTGCTAACTGATACAGAAGAACTAAGATTTGAAGAGGTTTACAATAAGCCCTTCTGGAAAAATGATACCGTTTTTTGGTCAACAATAGCGGTAGCGAGTGCAACTGCGGCTGCCGTTACAGTATTTACTGCGGGAACGGGTGCTCCAGCAGCAGGGGTTGGCGTAAGTACTATAGCCAGTCATATTGCTGGAGGTGGCGCTGGTTCTTATATGGCTGGCTTATCTACCGTGGGACATTTGGTTGGTGGTAATGCCATTACCGGCGCTGCTATTCTCAATGGAGTATCAGCGGGAATCTTAGGTTTTGGCGGTGAGGCTGCTGCAATAAAAGGGATAGCTGCTACAACCAAGCTTGCTCTGGCTTCTGCAACTAAATTTGGCGAGTTTGGTTTTAAGTATTTATCACTTAAGAAAACAAGTGAAGCCACATATCTTATCCAAATCATTCCTTCAAGTGAGTTTGGAACCGGCAAAGTAGGAGAATTGTTTACTCGATTAAAAGAGGCCAATAAAAATTTAACTGAAACTTTGGCTAAACATGATGAGACGAAAACTCAATTAAATTCTTCCTTTAACCAAGCAATAACGGTTATTAATGAAAAATATCAAGGTCCGACGTTTAAAACTGATCGGATTGAAATGGCAAAAAAACTGGCACAACTTCGTACACTCAATGGCAAAATAATAGCTGAAAAGAAAAAAATTGAGGCAGAGCGTCTGACTCAGCAGTATCAAGTTGTCATCCAGGAAACACACGGAATAATTGAGGCTTATTTAAGCAATAAAGCATCATCTTCAAAGGAAAGCAGGACTGATGCGATGATGTCCGCCATTTTACTTCATAGTTTAGGCTATGAAAATGATTTTGTTAACTACATTAAACAATTTCAAGTAGCTACCCAAAATGAAAGTTTTCTCCTTTATCTTAAGGCGGTTGCATATCTCCTCGATAAGGATTTTGAGGTTGCGAGAAAATATGCTTTACAAGCTATGGATACCGAACCTGAAGCGATTGAACCCGTCATGGTTCTTATAATGGCGCTTGATGGATTAGGTCAATATCAACAGGCTTTTGAGTTAGAAACCTTGTTAAAAGAGGAATTTGATGATGATCATTATGAAACGCCTAATTCTTTACTCACGGCTTACAATTTGTTGGGTGATATAGCCAATTCTCGCCAATTACCCCAAACAGCCGTCAAATTCCATCAAAAAGCCTTTGATAAAACGAGTTTTTTTTCTGATGACGATGAAAAGGCTCTCTTATGTTTGAAAATCGCCAATGATTATCATCTGTTTGGATCAAAACGAAAATCAACAGAATATTATGAAAAGGCTATCGGTTATGTAGAGGATGAAGAGTTGAAAAAGGAGATTAATCTCTTTTTCAAAGAGAATATTCAGACTCAATTGGTACTTAAATAGCGCGTGTTGATTCAATGCCGTTAAGGGCAACCACAAGGGATTGCCCCTATACTGTTTCTCGTTCCCACGCTCTGCGTCAATGCCATTAAGTTAAGGATAACTGATTTATTTTAACATAAAAAACATCTTTTCAGAACAGATTCTGGTTTTTTTTTAACGTAGCTGCTCCGTTCAAAATCCGATTTTTTTAAAAAATCGGATTTTTTTGATGTAGATGCTCCGTTAAAAATCCGATTTTGATGTCTTCTCTCCAATAAAATAAATCAGTTGCGGTTTATCATACTGGCATTGGGGGGGTAAATCAAATCCATGTTTTCGTCAATCCCTGTTCTGTGTTTAGTATAGGCAACCCAGAACAGGCAACCCAGAACAGGGATTGACGAAATTAGGGATTGGAGTGTGCATTTTTGATTTTATAGGTTTTTTTTTAACGTAGCTGCTCCGTTCAAAATCCGATTTTTTGAAAAAATAGGATTTTTTTGATATAGATGCTCCGTTAAAAATCCGATTTTGACGTAGAGGCTCCAATAAAATCAATCAATCAGTTGCGGTTTATCATACTGGCATTGGGGGGTAAATCAAATCCATGTTTTCGTCAATCCCTGTTCTGTGTTTAGTATAGGCAACCCAGAACAGGCAACCCAGAACAGGGATTGACGAAATTAGG
>JBDLJY010000228.1:0-10829 GCA_039714115.1 Pseudomonadota bacterium
CGGCACACGAATCGTTAGGCAATACTGCTCGGCCAACGTGATCTGACTATATTTCACTATCTAATAGTAGATAATAGTAGATTTTTAGGAGCGGTTGATGAAGTGTTAGGTTTCTCCTATTGCTATGACTGAAGATTGGGGTTGAGATTAGAATAAAAGCTTGAAATGATGGAATACCATCCCAAAGGTAAAGTTGATTTATGATGAGCTAATGGGATTTGTCGTTAGAACAAAATTTAAGGAGTTATAGATATGCCAGAAATTGTTAGATTTTACGGAATAATTATCAAAAGGAACTTATTGAGATGTGGAACACACAAGAATTTCATAAATTACCACCCTTGAGATAAAAATCGTGCAATCTCCAAAAATAAAATCTGCTAAATCGATTGATGATCATACGATTCTTGTAGAATTCGTTAATTCTCAAAAAAGGAAATATGATTTTGTTCCTCTATTTAAAAAAGAAATGTTTTCGCCATTGAAAAATCCGGCGTTTTTTATAAATTTCCAAGTAGATTCAACTGGATGTGGAATTGTCTGGAATGAAGACATTGACATAAGTGAATATGAGTTGTGGAATAATGGGACTGAGTCTAAAAAAGACTCCCGAAAGGGATAGCTATTCTGAACCCACAGTCTATTAGTTTAATGTTCATCAAATTACTCCTTTGGAGTCCAAAATAAATCTTGGACTCCGAAAACAGCAAAATTATAAAACGAAGTAGTCTCGTAGAGAACTTGGAGTAACGTTCATTAACGGGGTTTATCAAGCAAACCACTGTCGAATCAATTCAACCTGAAACCGATACCCGTTTGAAAGCCTCTCTATCAATTCACGCTGTAACAAATTCGCCAATGCCGCCTCAAATTCATCTGGACACTGCCTCCGCAACATCTCTTCACTGACAATCTCACCTTCCCCTTGTGCCGCCACAAATCGCAGCATCGCCAACCCCTCCTTAGTCACTTGATTATTAGCAATGTCCGCAAAAAAGAACCGCCCATGTTGCAACGCGCCCGCTATCGCCGCTTCAACATCGATCACTTGAGCAAGGCGACGCTCACTAATAGGTTGTTTATTTTTTAAAGTGACGATTTCTGAACACAGCAACTGTATTAAAGCCGGATGACTGCGAGTGATTTCCATAACCCGTTGACGAGCTGCATCTTCATAGCGAAGCGCAAAATCTTTAACAGGGTGTTCTATCAATTGCAAAGCTTCATTGCACTGTAAATAGCTAATGTGTACCGTTTGCACATTAATTAAATAACTCGCCCAACGTTCAAATTCATCTATTGTATGTGAACCAGAAAGCATAATTTTAATACGCGGACGGTGTTGAATAATATGGCGAAACATACTAAGTACCGAGACTTCATCCAATCGTCCATTGTTGAAACCATGCTCTAAAGCACTAAATTCATCTAAAATCAATAACAAAGTCTGATTAGCGTCAAGATATTGCTCTATCTCATCTAACCATTCATCAAAACTGGTAAAAGGATCGGTACTTAAATTTTCTCGCGTTAAAGGCGGCAACCCTACTTGTCGATGGCGCTTAGCAGAAGTCAGCATGGCGCGACTCATGTTATATAAAAAACCTACATAGTCTTTGGCTAAAGAAGTCGGACCTTGTAAATCCACAAACAGCGGAATAATCGTACTCGGTAACAACTTACCTAAATTATTGAGTAATGAAGTTTTACCCGTGCGCCGTTGACCATAGAGCAACAGCGGCGGACAACGAGTATTTAGCAACAAGCGTTCAATACGTTCACTGATGTCGCTACGTCCAACAAAGATTTCTTGATGCTCCGTGAGCGGAATGCCTATGATATAAGGATTGCTGATTTCTTGACGACTCTCTACCGCTTCAGTCACTACACGCACATAATCCGCGATGCATTGTCGCCATTTCGCCGCAATCGGGCGAAAGCGTAGCGCGTAGAGTTCCTCAGAACGAGTCAATTCTCGTAACAAGCCATCCAAGCGTTCTTCCACCGCATCTAGGGCAAGGCGTTGATTATATGTGCTTTCTTGTGTCAATGCCGCCTTCACATCACGACTGATACGACTAAAACTGCGGAGCAAGGCAGCCACAGAACCGTTAAGTTCTCCGGCAGCTAAATGGCGGTGTGCAAAACTGATGGCTTTGACATCAGCACAGCCTTGTAGTCGTCTGGCATCCAATTCAATTTGAGCTTCTTTTGCAGCCCAGCTTTGGGAAGTGCCGCTTAAATATTCTATAGCAGCCTTACCTTCAGCGGGATTGCGCTCCGCCACCATGACTAAATAACTTTCTAAGCCAAACAAGGGTAAATATTGATGTTCATCCCAAAATGCCGTATGCCTGTGCAGCAGGCTACCTTGATGCGCGGCCCGTTTTTCATCGGCGCGATAAAGCAAGAGATTCCATGCCGCTTGGAAAGGATAAAACAGCAAAGGGCGCAGCCAAACAAAGCCCAGTCCTAATAAAAACACCGAGAGTGTCACGGGTAAGATAAAGCTTAAAGAATAAGGCTCTACAATCAGCGCAAAAACGAAGTATGCGCCCGCACTACCAAAAATGCCCGCGAAAATGCCCGCCCAAGGGTTAGCAATGCGTTTAGCCAACACGTAAGGAAAGGCTAATAACAACGCATAAAGCATGGCATTTTCAATACCACCCTGTATGCCGATAAGCAGCGGTTTCAGGGGAATCAATACATTAAATTCGTTGCTGAGCCATGTGAATAAGCCAAGAAATAGGCCAGCAGCCGCCCCTAACAATAAACCTTGTCCCAAACGCCAAGTCAGCCACCACCAGAGAAATGCCAGAGAAAGGCTAAACACGCCAACAATTAAGCCATCATAAGCCAAAACGAACAGCCCCGATTGCATCTCTGCGGCACTGGTGACTAACATGCTCATAAGTTTAGCGGTTAAAAACACCGCTAAACCACTGATGAACACTCCAATCACAACGCTACCTATTTGGCGATAAGGTGGCTGACTGTAGCCCATTTTGGTCGTACTATACATCACACTTCCGGCACTACTGGCCGTAAAGATAGCTAACAATACTGTCCAAAAAGCTCTCGGATCGTTGCTTTGAGGAAGTGTTATATCGGGCACTGTGAGCATGACCGTGATGGCGATGTTTTTTGCCATGCTAAATACCAGTATGTCATCAAGGCTATATGTCTCTATCATGCCAATCGGCAGACTTAGCAAAATGCCACCAATTGCCCCACTCATGATGCCAAACGCCACCGACACGGTGAGACTGCCCAACACGCCCCCCACTAAACTCAATAGCAAGGCATAGCAAGTGACTAGCATAAGGACTTCGCCGGGCACGTCTAACAACCACAAGCATAAGATGACGATACTGCTCACCCACACTGACCATAATCCATGTCCTAAGACAAGCAATTTCCATACATGTTGCCAATGTTGCCTTTTCAAATCGGCAAGGGCAAAATCGGGCGACAAATTAGGATCAATATTCGCCACATAACGTCGCCAAGCCGATGGTGTAAACAGCAACCAACTGACAATCATAAAACTGGCTAAAATCGGACTTGTCGGTAATAAATCGTTCTTGGTAGACTCTTTTTCAGTCATGTCATGTTTGAACATTATTCTTAAATTTTTCCAGCGGGGTTGCCTGTGGGCTGATTAAGCAAATAGCGATACGGCTTCATACGTTGCAAGGCTTCGGCATTCCAAGCGTCATCATGCCTACCCTCTGTTAACGCCGTCAACCGCGATTGACAAAAAATTTGCAGCAAAGCCGGCCAACGTCCACTTTGCGCCAGTATCCATTTAATATCTTTATTTTCAAAAGCTTGCGGAGAACTCGCTATCAATTCCAATGCCTCCGCCTCAGTGAACGGCTCTAAATTCAAGACATGTCCAAAAATATTGAAAAACGGAGAGGGTTTGTTATCGTCAACCAACATTTCTTCAGGCGGTTGATGGCTGGTTAACAAAAAACCTATCTTACCGCCGGCATGATTACTCCCCAAAGAGCGCATACCCCACCAAAATTGATCATCAAGATCGGGTGATGCTAAACCCGCGCCAATTTCATCCAATAAAATCACTGTCGGAATTTCCAGATAGATGTCAAGGATTTCCATAAAATTGACCAAATCACACGGCTCTGGCACCGGCATATCAAGTTCTACCAAAATGTGCCGCAAGAAACTTTCTTGATAACACATACGCGGATCTTGAAAATCCACAAAGACCCATTGATAACCAAGGGGCAGCCAATTATTACGCTGTCCGGGACGCAGTTTTTCAGCCGGCGTATCAATGATGTGGCGCAGATAATGTAATAAAGATGTTTTACCACTGCGTTTTAAACCGACGATAGCGATATGCTGCAAGGGCGTGTATTTCCAGACATCAAAAATACGTTTGAGTATATATTCACGTCCAAAAAATTGGTGTGGCTCGGTAATCGGTGGACCGACAACAAAGGGACTGCTCTGCCAAAGTGTCATAAAATCTATAGGCAAAATAGGAGGTGCCCCCTTGTCCGGCTCAAATCCCGCCGCTAACAGCAACTCATAGCGCTGTTGACGGCTCAAGCGGAGATGAGTGGCACAACCTAGCACCTGATCACGCTCAAGGGGGCGGCACACCTCATCCGTCGTCCACTCCACTAAAGTATCACGACGCACCTTGATTTTCTTAGCTAATTCAGCATTGCTCATGCCGCTGCGTCTTATATAAACTTTTAGTAGCTCTGCAAATGAGGGCATGGATAAATATTTTTTTTCATTTTATTTTAAAATAAGACACCATGTTCGACTTTCAGGACAGCCCCTTTCGAGGCAAAAGATCGAACGAAGTTGCACATTGCGTGCGTAAAATAGGCCAACACTATCCACTTTCTATAGGAGTTAAACGATGTTGAGATTACCCATGATAGTTTTGTGCATAACCGCTCTAGTCAGCGTCGCGCAAGCGGCTGATATGGTGGTTATTCACTCTAATGCCATCGAGTTATTCCCTAGAGGGCAGTTACTCGACAGTCACACACCTATCAATCTGCCAGCCGAGGCAAAAATCACAGTGGTATTTTCCAGCGGTGGCGTACAAACCATAAGTGGCCCCTATCAAGGCACACTACAAGACCCATTAAAAAACAATAACATGGCTGATGGCAGCTTAGTGACGGCCTTAGCTAATTTCTTGATAGAGAGAGAAACCGTTCGTGGCCTCTCACAACAGCCTGAAAACATTTGGTTAATAGATGTTAGCACATATAAACGCTATTACTGCGTTGCTCCTTCCAAGCGTGCGATGTTATGGCGGCCTGAGAGCCAAAGCTACAAAGCCAGTACCCTGTTGATCAAACGTGAAACCACGGGACAACAAGCCGCAGTGGGGTGGCCTGTTTTTATTAGGACGCTGGCATGGCCGAGCAAATTGCCGCTCATCTACGGCGAGAGTTACACGGTAGAGTTAAGAACTCCTAGTCACACTTTTGAGAAAGAATTGATATTGTACCAATTACCTAAGCGTTTACCTACTAATTCACATAAAGTCGTGTGGATGGTGAGCAGAGGATGTATTCCACAGGCTAATATGCTGTTAGCGAGTTTGCGGTGATAAATCGCCTACTACGAACTGGTAAGTTTGTAGTAGGCGATTTATCGCCTATTTATTGATTGAGGCACCACGCCCAATCGCATAATAAGAAAAGCCCCGCTGACGCATTCTCTCCGGCTCATAAAGATTACGCCCATCAAAAATCACCGCTTGCTTGAGGCGATCTTTAATAAGCTCAAAATCAGGACTGCGAAACTGTTTCCATTCCGTAATAATCACTAAAGCATCCGCATCTTGAAGGGTAGCTTCGGGTGTATCACACAGTTGCAAATCAGGACGCTCGCCATAAATTCGCCGTGCTTCAGACATAGCTTCCGGATCATAAGCTTGCACCGTCGCACCCGCTGCCCATAACGCCTCCATCAATTGACGACTGGGCGCCTCGCGCATGTCATCGGTATTCGGTTTAAAAGCCAAGCCCCATAAGGCAAAGCGGCGACCCTGCAAATTGTCTTCAAAATGCTTTTGAATTTTTTCAAATAAAACCTCTTGTTGCGCCCGGTTGACAGTTTCAACGGCTTGTAAGATTTGATCCTCCACACCGAATTGTTGGGCGGTGCGTGTCAAAGCTCGCACGTCCTTGCCAAAACAGCTCCCGCCATAGCCTGCCCCAGGATAAATAAAATGAAACCCAATCCGCGGATCCGAACCGATACCAAGACGCACTTGTTCAATATCAGCCCCAACCTTTTCCGCAATCTGAGCCATTTCATTCATAAAACTGATTTTAGTCGCCAGCATAGCGTTGGCGGCATATTTGGTCAATTCCGCCGAGCGAATATCCATAATCAGCAGCCTATCGCGATTGCGATTAAAGGGTGCATAAAGTTCACGCATTAACGCCGTAGGACGGGGTTTATCAGTGCCGACGACAATTCGATCAGGTTTCATAAAATCGGAAATGGCAGCCCCTTCTTTTAAAAACTCTGGATTAGAGACGACATCAAAATCGTAAGCTACCCCGCGAGCATCTAGTGCCGCTTGCACCGTGGCACGCACTTTATCCGCCGTCCCGACGGGGACGGTGGATTTATCCATAATCACCTTATAGTCCGTCAAATGTTTGCCAATGGTATCAGCCACTTGCAACACATATTGCAGATCAGCAGAGCCGTCTTCATCAGGCGGCGTTCCTACGGCAATGCACTGAATTTCGCCGTGTGCGACGGCTTTGGCTACGTCGGTGGTAAATTGCAAACGCCCGGCGGCGATATTAGTTTTTAAAAGTGACGCTAAACCGGGTTCATGAATGGGCACCTTGCCTTGTTGCAACTGGGCAATTTTATTCGCATCTACATCGACACATAAGACTTGGTTGCCTACGTCTGCGAGGCATGTGCCGGTGACTAAACCAACATAGCCTGATCCAAAAATGCTAATATACATACTATCTTTTGCTCACCTCCGTGCAAAGTACGCCTTGCACTCCTTTCCATTGAACTATAATAAATAAAATAATTTATCGCAGTAAAATATGATAAATGATTGAATATTTATAAGTAAAGTTTTTGCAAAGACTTTCGAGGTTTTGAAGGTCCATGGAGAAAAAGTTGATGGACGATACACAATTATTACGTTATAGCCGCCAAATTTTGTTGCCCCAAGTTGGGGTAGAAGGTCAAGAGCGTTTACTTAACGCTAAAGTATTGATTATTGGCATGGGGGGCTTGGGCTCACCAGCGGCGATATATTTAGCAGCGGCGGGGGTGGGACATTTACGGCTATGCGATTTTGATGTGGTCGAATTGTCTAACTTGCAACGCCAAATTATTCATAACACCGACGATATTGGTAAACCCAAGGTAGAATCCGCCCGCGATACCTTGTTGGCATTAAATCCGCTGATCGAGGTGACACCACTTTATCAACAATTGGATGACGAGGCTTTGGCAGAACAAGTTGCCAATGTCGATGTGGTGCTAGATTGTAGCGATAATTTTGCAACCCGCTTTGCTATTAATCAAGCTTGTGTAAACACAAAAACCCCTTTGGTATCCGGAGCGGCGATACGCATGGAGGGACAAATTTCAGTTTTTCGTGGTTATCTGCCTGACAGTCCTTGTTATCGTTGTTTATATCCGAATGACGATACCTTTGTGGAAACCTGTACCCAAACAGGGATATTAGCACCGCAGGTGGGGATTATCGGCAGTTTGCAAGCATTGGAGGCGATGAAAGTCATTATGGGTGTGGGTGAAACGCTGACCGGAGGAGTATTGTTGATTGATGCCTTAAATATGGAATTTAGGCGGGTCAAACTGGTGAAAAATTCGCTATGTCCTGTGTGTATGCGTCACTAGAGAACTTAATTATGAACCGCTACCACATTCGTCAGCTTATTTTCGACATTTATCCCGATGAGATGCGCTTCTCTAAGCGCGGTTTTCAGGCCGTCTCTTCTGAGGTTCAAAAGCGGCTAGAAGCCATCGGAGAGACTTTTGTTTATGGCTATCATGCCGCCTTATTGGATGATAAACCTGAATCCTTGAGCGAACAACTCGACACGCGACCAAATGAATTGCGTGGCTTTGCATATTCAGGCGCGGCGATGGCACTGGCACTGCTAGATTTTCTGTCACCTTGGAAAAGCCATCTTAAACAATTTGTACAAGAATCACATCACACTTATATGGTTCATATCGGTGCTGGATGGGCATGGGCGCGATTGCCCTGCAACGTAAATAAAGCACTTGCCGACCTCGATCCTTTGTTGGGCTGGCTGGCGGTGGACGGTTACGGCTTCCATGAAGGTTATTTTTACTGGCAGAAAACGCGGGGGGACGTTCCCCACCGCCTGTCTGGATATGCACGGCGCGTGTTTGATCAAGGATTAGGACGCAGCTTATGGTTTGTCAAGGGCGCGAATGTCGAGGCCATTGCACACACCATTGGCGGCTTTTCCGTAGAAAGGCACGCCGATTTATGGAGTGGTATTGGTTTAGCTGCGACATGCGCGGGTGGCGTAGAAGAGGCAGCACTGAAACGTTTGGCAGAATTCGGTAGCGATTTTCGAGCCCAATTAGCACAAGGGGCTGCGTTTGCCGCCAAGGCGCGTGAGCGTGCCGGCAATCCAACGCCTCATACGGCACTGGCTTGTCAAGTCTTTTGTGCCACTAATGCATGGACAGCAGCGCGTGTCACTGATGATGCACTGATTGATTTACCTTATGATGCCTCAGAACCCGCTTATGAAACATGGCGGCAACGCATCCAAAATCACTATTATCAAAAATAGGCGATAAATCGCAAGTTGGTCTTGCTAAAAATATAGTACACAAAAATCTTGATAACTATTGACATGTTAACAACATAAGTGTATATTTTCCCCTGAAAGCAAAAAACGTTTTAAAAAAAATTCTGGATTACACGACACATAAGTAGATTGGTAAAACAGGGCCAAATAAGACCAAGCCGCCATCGGGTCGCTACAATCATGTTTGATAAAAATATCTTTTATGTAAACATGTCCATAAAAAAGGTTATAGAAATTGAGCGGAATTAGTCCCCATAAAATCTAGCATCTCAAAAAAACTTGACATTATTTTTATAATTTTTTTGTTTAATGAGCACACTTGAGGTGGTTAGCCTTCCACATCAAAAAAACGGGCTCAAGGAATATGTTACCTGAGAACTCAAGTGCGTAATATGTTACCATGAGTCTGTCCATGCACCGCATGGTGGGCGAGTGGACAAAGGGTTGATGGCTCCCCTATTCACATTGTTGAAATGACTGCGGAAACGTGGGCATGTCAATAATTGTCAATAAAATTGTTATCTAATCTATGATATAGTTTTTTTTTTATGGCCGGACGGGGTTTGCAACCCAATGCCATTAAGTTAAGGGCAAACCCGATAGGGTATGCCCCTACGGAGGACCGCATTTTATGTAGGGGCAATCCTTTATGGTTGCCCTTAACTTAATGGCATTGGGTTTGCAACCCCGTCCGAAACGTTTATTTCCGATAATATCTATTTTTAAAGGTTGCAACATAGTGCCCTATTATTTAATAAAACTTTAACAAAACTTTATATTTTATTTGTAATTTTTGATTGAGTCCTTATTACTAGCACCGAACCCAAACAGCAACCAAACAAATGAGTTATGTTACTGGAAAACAAGCCAATTATTAGGTTTGCATCCAAACACATTAAGAGCTTATGCAGACAATGGCACAATCGAATCATACAAAACCAAAGCAGGCCACAGGCGATACAACGTCGCAGCCTATCTTGGACATCAACAACAAAGCACCACCATCTGCTACTGTAGAGTCTCAAGTCCAAAACAGCGAGACGATCTCGCAAGACAAGTCCAGTTCATGCGAGAGCAATACCCAGGAGCAGAAGTTGTCAAAGACGTTGGGAGTGGACTCAACTATAAGCGTCGTGGGCTTAAAACCCTACTGGAACGAGCAATGCGCGGAGAACAACTCCAAATTCTGGTTGCCCATAGAGACAGACTCGCAAGATTCGGATTCGAGCTTATTGAGTGGATTATCCCAAAAAAAAAAGCGGTGGAAAAATCGTGGTTCTCAAGCAAACTAATCTTTCCCCAGAACAGGAGCTCACAAACGACCTGCTTAACATCCTCCACGTCTTCAGTTGTCGAATGCACGGACTCAGAAACTATAGAACCCAAGTCCGCAAAGTCTTGTCTGAGCAAGAAGCAAAGGCTTCATTCTTGTAGGTACTTGGTTTTCAACGAAACCATTGAGTACATCCGCTCTTGTGTCAACTTTTTTCCAACCATGAAGGAGATAAAAAATGATTTGTTGAAACAGTTACCTCAATGGTGTGATGACGTACCTTTAAGAATTAAAACAAGAGCAATCAAGGATGCGCGTCAAGCGTTCAAGTTGGTTGAAGATGAGCCAATGACAAGAGCTAAAACCATTAAGCTTGAACCAACATCAAAGCAAAAGCAGATATTCCAAAAATGGAACGATTGCAGTCGCTATGTCTTCAATCAGACAATTGATTACATCCGTTCTTGTGTAAACTTTTCTCCATCATGGATGGAAATTAAGAAAGACTTACTTAAACATCTACCAAAGTGGTGTGATGACACTCCCTTTCAAATTAAGGCGATTGCTGTCAAAGAAGCACATCAAGCCTATTGGAAAGCTAAAGCGCACCCAAACAGACGGAGTAGAAAGAATCCAACGCAGTCTTGTTACATTCCAAAGAGTGCGATCAAGAATTCCGGGATTTATCCGCG
>JBDLJY010000229.1:0-10762 GCA_039714115.1 Pseudomonadota bacterium
ATAGAACCGGGATTTCTTACTTAAGCGGAAATTAAGAGATGATACTAAATTAAGCTGATCCTGAAAATACCTTCAAAATGCCTGAGCGGTTAACTACTAATAAGAGATGAGACTAAATTAAGCTAAGCCGATCCTCAGAATTCCCATTTCTGCCTTTAAAATACCGGAATGATTAATAGATAGCTCGCTACTATATTAATAATAGACAAAATTAAGCCGATCCTCAATTCGCTCCGACTCATTCAATTGACAAGTACTGCCGAATACAACGGATGTGTGGGTAATCCCCCAAAAAAAACCACAAAAAAATTATTTTATGTAATAAATTAATTAAAAAATCATAAAAAGCTTGTTTCGACGTTATGGCATTGGTGCAAGGCGTACCTTGCACAAAATTTATTCAACCAGCAATTCCACCCGCCGATTAAGTTTTTCAATCTCAATTAGACTATAATTTGCCCGCTTAGAAAGTTCTAACGGCTCTCTATTACCCTTGCTACCAACGCGAATCATTGCACGGACACCCCCCCTTTGCAAAAAAGCTTTCAAAGTTTGAGCGCGTCTTTCAGATACACAAGCACAGACTTGACTTTCTGGACTCGTATGCCCAATCAGTGTCACCTCTATAAAATCGTAGCGATTGAGATAAGCAATTAATCGTTGTGCAACCCTTTTACCCTTTTTGCTCAACTGACTTTGACTAATGCCAAATTGCACCGGAATTAAACGTTTTTTAGCCTCAAAACCGCGTATATTCTCACGCATGACACCACGGGCTTCCCCTGAACTGCTGATACTAGCATCCAAGTTACCCGCCAACACTTGAGCTTCAGAAGCCAATTGAAACACCTCTTGAATCTTCGCCTGTAGCGGCGCATCAAGAGTCGCTTGAGGATCAGCCATCAAATCAAGGGCTTGATTATAAAATTTGCTCGCGGTTTGCCATTGTTTGCGGAGAGCAGCAATATTGCCGTGAGCCACCAAAGTCGCCCAGATTTTTGTAGGCGCAGATTGCAGCCACTCTTCAGCCAAGGCTAAATGCCCTTGCTGCATTAAACTATCCGCCTGTGCCGCAGCCATTTGTGCCACTCCCTCTAAATAATCTTTTGGGCAATCAGCCACAGAGACTAATAAAGGCTCAAGCTTCTCCAAATCTTTCGACTGCATCGCTTGATTCACTTGTGCTTGGTAATCAACACAGGCAGCTAAGGTAGGCGAACCGAGCAGGGCAAGGGATAATGTAGTACCACTTACCATAGATGATAAAAAAAGAGTTTTTAGATGCATAGTCCAATCCAAAATAAGTTTATATAAAAGTCCTGCAATGTGGTTCAATACCATCGTTTATGGAGTCCAAGATTTATCTTGGACTCCGAGTCTCTCGCACGAATTAAAAATCAAGGGCAACCATAAAGGATTGCCCCTACATTGCCTCGAAAATGACTCATCAATTCAACTGAATCCGCTGCCCCCAAGGCACCTTCCCCTTCCCCTTCACCAGCCAAATCACCGGATAAGGCGGCATCTTCTCAGGAAAGTCACCCACTGCATCCGTAAAATACACCAACAAATCATGCTGTTGTATATGACTCTCCACATAATCAAAAACCGGCTTAAAAGAAGTCCCGCCGCCCCCAGTAAACTCATGCGGAGCACTAAAATCTTCCCAAGGCTCATATACCCAAGGACCATCATCAGCCAATTTCGCATCACAAGCCAACAAAGTGATACGCGCCCGCATTTGCCCCTTCAGCGCATTAATTTCAGCAACACATTGCGCGATTTCATCATCACTCACCGAACCACTAGTATCTAGCGCCACCACGATTTCCAATTGAGCACTGCGTAAACTAGGAAAAATCGCCGCCCCTTCGCGCCGTGAAGGGCGCATATAACTATAATCATCCCGCGCCATCGTTGTCATATAACGCGCCAGCAACATGCGCCAAGGTAACTGGGGCTGCAAAAGATGATCAACCATTCGCGCCATAGCCCCGCCCAACTTACCAGCTTGCAAAGCCTGTTGTGCCGCCCCCGCCAAGCGTTGTTGCCATTGGACATCAAGATTTTGGCGTTCAGAATCGCATAAAGGCGGAGGCTGTCGGGCACCGCCTAGCTCTTCTTTTGGCTCAGACTGCCCTTCATTAGAACTACTGCCTTCTCCATCAGAACCACCCTCTTGTTCGCCATCATAGACATGCCTATCCATCGGCTCATCAGCATTATTCTCATCAATCATAGGATAAATTTCCTCCGCCGTCAACCCCTCATAACTTTCTTCCACCCATACACCCGGCGGAGGCATTAACCCATCATTTAACAAAAGAGGATTAATAGCATAATCACAAGCCAAATCCCAACGGAACTGATTGCGATGTTGACGGCGGGCAAAATGCGACAAAGCACAATGCAAAGCCTCGTGTGCCAGCACAAATTGCACTTGTTCAAGCTTAAGAGCCTCAATATAATCAGGATTATAAAAAAAATGCCGTGCATCAGTAGCACTCGTAGGACACCATTTAGGCTCAGCGGCTCGCATCGGTAAGCGCAGAACCAAAGCACCCAAAAAAGGCTTATCCATAATAAGCTTAGTACGCGCCCTAGCTAACTTAGTTTCAATCTCATTCATAAAGCATAATATCCCCAATTGCCTGCGCCCATTGTCCAAATTCTGGCACCTCGAAAATCGCAGAACCAATGGCACGTTGCATATCAGACACCAACATCACCCCCATTTCACGATGTTTAAATTTCCCAGCAAAATTAAGAATATGCCCATAAATTGCCACATCCCCTTCAGCGCGAATCGCTCGCCCAACCAATGCCGCCGCTACCGCATATTGCAAATCAATCTCCTTAGGAATCGGCACCGCCTCACCCCGCAATATCGCCTCCAAATCCGGCATATTATCCAAATTAGCAATAAAAGCGTTCAACTCAATCCCCGCCGCCGGACCCACACAAGCTTGCAAAGCCCCCAACAATAGATCAGAATGATCTGAAAATTTTTGTAAAGCACGATGCGCGAATTCCCATGAACGCGGTGACGGAAAAGCAACGGGATTATGAGCAGGATCAAAATCAAACAGCAATTCTGGACGAAATCTCAAAAACGCGATGACTCTCTCATCAATATTATTTTTATAAGCCCACGCCACCCAATCATCTAAATAAACTTCAAACTCAAAATGAGAAAAGCGATTGGCTAAGGGCGCGGGCATCGTATAAGTCACGCCCCTATCGCCTTGACGATTACCCGCCGCGATAATGGCCCACCCCTCCGGCACTTGATACTCGCCCAAGCGACGATCCAAAATCAATTGATAGGCAGCCGCAGACACACTAGGCGGTGCCGACGTGATTTCATCTAAAAATAAAATGCCAGCAGCGCCATGACGCTCAACATTTGGCAACTGGGCGGGAATAGCCCACTCAACATGATTATCGACTCGAAATGGAATGCCCCGTAAATCACTCGGCTCCATTTGCGATAGACGAATGTCGATAATGGGTGCATTATGCATTGCCGCGACTTGCGTGACGATTTGAGATTTACCCACGCCGGGCGGCCCCCATAACATGACTGGAGTGTGATGCAGTGTGCTTAAAAATTCACGATCTAATATAATACTTAATTGAGCAGGGCGCATAGTTTTAAAAGAGTTATTAAAAGTTCGTTCGTAGTAGGCGATTTATCGCCTACCATATTAGGAAAATACCACCATGTATCATTATTTATCCCTATTACTGACCATATTTTTAAGCCTCACGGCGCTAACACCCGCCTACGCCGCCTCTCGCCTTGCCTTAATCATTGGCAACGGAGCTTACCAAAAAGCACCATCCCTAAATAATCCCATCTACGACGCGAATGACATGGCACTCCAGCTCAAAAAGTTAGGCTTTCAAGTGATTTTAAAGCATAACCGGAGCAAGCGCGCCATGACTTTGGCACTGCAAGACTTTAAAAGGCGACTACGTCGTCAGGGCGGCATCGGCTTATTTTATTTCTCGGGCTATGGCGTGCAACTCAACGGTCAAAATTTTTTACTGCCAGCCGATGCCTCGATTAAAATCGAAGGCGATATTCCAAAGGAATCTTTGAATGTCAATACTGTCATCGCCCAAATGAAGCAAGCCAATAATGGCATCAATATTATCATTCTCGATGCCTGTCGAGACTATTCTTATAAAACCAATCTCAAAAATATAAAAAAAGGCTTAGCCAAAATGGAAAGTCCGACAGGCTTTTTAATTGCCTATGCAAACGCCCCCAATACTGTCTCTTATGGTCATAGCAGAGAACGCAATAGCACTTATACCAAATATTTGCTAGAAGCCTTGCGTCAGAAGCCACACTTGAATATCCTTGAACTGTTGACTGAAGTAAAGAGAAAAGTGGTAGCGATAAGTCGGAGAACACAAATGCCTTGGGAATCGGCCGCTTTGACGCTGCAATTTTGTTTTGGAAAGTGTACCTCGCCGTGGCAACCGCCCCTGCCTGAAGTTTTACAACCGTCCCTGCCTCAAGTATCACAACCCACCAAGCTTGAAATATCACAATTGTTGCGTACCTGCGAAAAACATATTCAAGCCTATCGTTTGACAGCGGGAGAAGGCGGAACCGCCTTAGCCTGTTATAAGGAAGTTTTGAAAAAAGACCCCAATAATCTGGAAGCCTTGGAAGGCTTAGACAAAATTGAGGCGAAATATGTAGAATTGATAGAATACGCCTTGAGTCGTGGACAAGAACAAAAAGTGTACCAATATATGGCGGGGTTACGCAAAGTGAAACCAGAATCCCCCAAATTGGCCGCATTTGAAGAAAAGATGCAACCACCCGTTTCCACGCCACAAGCAGTGACACCGGTTTCCACGCCACAAGCAGTGACACCAGTGACACGTATTTGCCCAGCCATCGTTACAGATAAAGTTTTCCGAGACTGTTTTTTAGAAGAGAACACATTGGGGCCCGAAATGGTGAAGATACCCAGCGGATCATTTAAGATGGGAGATCTGAAAGATCGCGGCAATTCCGATGAAAAACCGGTGCATACAGTCACAATTAAAAGCTTTGCCATGGGACGCTATGAAGTAACGTTTACTGAATATGATAAATTTGTCAAAGCGACGGATAGAATAAAGCCATCAGATTATGGTTGGGGGCGTGACAAACGTCCAGTCATTGACATATCTTGGGAAGATGCGACAGCTTATGCCCAATGGCTAAGTCAGCAAACGGGAAAAAAATATCGCTTGCCCACCGAAGCCGAATGGGAATACGCCGCACGGGCGAAAACGGAGACAGCGCGATACTGGGGGAATGAACCCGATATAGCTTGTCGTTATGCGAATGTTTACGATAAATCAAAAAAAAGAGAGGGTTTAAGTTGGACACGTCATGATTGCACGGATAGCTATGCTAATACAGCACCAGTAGGCAATTTTGAACCAAACGCATTCGGCTTATTTGACATATTAGGCAATGTTTGGGAATGGACTTGCTCCCTATACGAAAGGAAATATAGCGGCAAAGAGAAAAAATGCTTCAGCAATGCTAGCCATTTTTCCCTACGTGGCGGCGGCTGGGACAGCGAACCAGCAAGGGTACGTTCCGCGTTCCGCGACATGGGATCGCCATCCTACCGCTACGAGTACGTCGGGTTCCGGCTTGTCAGACAATAAATCTGGTTCCGGCGCTCATCCTAGAGTAATCCGGTAGAGTCCAAGAAGAATCTTGGACTCCTATCGGGGGTTTGGAAAAAAAAATGAGGATTAAATCAATGGGTATCGTTAGAACACCCAAACAAAATACGAAATTCGTTCAGATCGAAAATAGCAGCTTGGAAGACGCTACCTTATCCCTGAGAGCCAAGGGGCTGTTAAGCTATTTGCTTAGCTGCCCAAATAATTTTAATATTATTATAAATGACTTGGTTAAACGGAGTACTGATGGCAAAACATCAGTACGTTCTGCTTTAAAGGAGTTGGAGAATAGCGGTTATTTAAGACGAGAGCGGATTAACGGCGATAAAGGTTATATTAGGTGGGAGCAAGTGGTTTATGAATCTCCCTCGCTTAATCCCTATTGGCAAAATGATTGTGAGGGAGAACAATCGCCCTCACCTCAAGTCGCAACAGCAGAGGCTCTTTAAATGCCATCGCCCAAGATAAATCTTGGACTCCTTCTACCACGTTCCGAGCAGGTAGTCCAGCAAATCTTCTAAATTGGGCAGCCTGACGAAACGCTGCATAATTTCGGTATAACGAATCGAAACGTCGAAGTGGTGAATTTAATTGAAATATTCAACAAAAATTTGCTGCATGTTAAGGTTAGGCAATTTAAAATAAAAATCATCTTGCCTCGTCAACATTCCCAAATAGAACAATAAAACCGGAAAACTGCCCTTTTTAAAAAGCTGGAACTGGTTAAAACTTTCCAGTAATGTATCGTCATAACCAATTTTGTGATGTAAAGCAAGTTGCTCCACAAAATCTTTGGTATGCTCAGGATTAGACGCGATTAAACGTTTTACCATTGAAATGTCAGTTTTTAAATTAAGATCAATTAACTGTTTAGGGATAGTTTGCTCATCGATAAACCGATGGAGAAAATACATTAATAATGTTGAATTATAAAGAGGATCACCATCAACAGTCACAAAATGATAACCATCATAATGATTCTTGATCACCGCCTCAACTTCCCGACGAGTGCCAGAATCAATCTCATAATCATGATAGATTTCATCCAAGAGCTTATCCACTTCAGCTTGAGTAAAACCCAACATTGATTCAAACTTCGGACGTAGCGTAATAAAATTAGCAATATTATAACCCGAAGCCAAATCGTCGATAGTAATTGGCAAGACACCAGTTACAAAGATATCAGCAATTGCCCCGGTTTTACGCCCTTCCTTTAAAGTTTTGAAAAAAGTTTTGAGAAAACTATTATCCGCCGTGAGTTCGCAATAGACATGATCTTGATGAGCGGTAACAAGTTGATTAGCAAAATTATCATATTCATCAATGATCACATACATCGGAGGCAAATGATATGCTCGCAAGTAATGCAGCAAATTAGCCAGATTACTCGAAACCGCATCATCTAAAATAATTTTGGGCAGATCATTACTAAAAACGTCAGCATATTCATGTTGTAGAAAAGCCAAAATACCATTACAATAACGTCTAAAACTATGTTCAATTTCTGTGATTGAACTGCCAATTTCAAGACTAGAAAAATCTAACGACAGAATGATAAACTGATTTTGTTTGCCAGTTGGATGTTGACCAATCCAAGTATGACCGAAAAGTTTAGCAAAGTGGCTCTGATAATTAAGATCATAATAACACCGTAACATAGAACATAGCAGAGATTTCCCAAATCGTCTGGGACGTAAAAAGACCGGATTTTTTACGGTCTCTAATTTTTCAATGTAAGGCGTTTTATCCACAAAATAACCGTGATCTTGCACAATTTCTTCGTAATTTGCAATGGCATATAAGACTTGTTTTTTCATTAAAACTCCTTTCAAAAAAAAAGAATAATTATATCACAGTATCTCTATGCCGGACGGGGTTGTTGTACTTAACTTAATGGCATTGACTCATAAAGGCAGCATTGATATAAAGTTTTTACTTAAACCCATAATTAGTAACTTGAAACTGTAAATCATCTCCGAACAACTCAAAGTCAGCCCATAACACCAGAGGCAACTCTCCCGGAGAAGGCGTATAAACTAGAGTTGGAATATGCAATTTTAAATCTGAAGAAAGGCTTGCCGACTCACAAGCCTCCGCATTATTCTTAATGCTATAATTGCTAACCTTAAACAATAAATTACCCCCTACAAACGCCAAATCCGCCTCGAATACCAGCTCTGTCTCACCTAGCGTATAAACCAGCCTTGGAATATGCACTTTAAAATCAGAAGAAAGGGAAGCAACTTCACAATTATCAACAATTCTAACAACAAAACGCCGTCCACCTGAAAAACTAAAAGAAGCCTCTTGACCAACCTGACCAGACAAATTTATCCGCAATGTATTCGCATCTTCAAATCCTACATCCACAGCCATATCGGAAGAAAAACTATAATTGCCTATATTAGGAAAATCAGAAGTGGGAGGCACATAGACCGCAAATGCGGAGCTATTCGGTGAAATTTCTATCACCTCATCCTCACCTTGAACGGAGAACAAAGGCACACCCAAACTTCTGGTTTTAAAATGCCATTTCAACGCCTTTGTCCCCAAATTGCTGCTATATTTAGCTTCTACCCGATAAGCAGTGTCCCACTCCAAACGTTCCAAAGGAAATAGCACGTATTCAAACGCTGAAAATCTCCCATTGGGATCAGTGCTTTTGCTTAAAAGCCGAGTCGCCTGTATTTCACTATCATCCTGCTCACGATAAAGCTTAAATTCGGAGACATTGATCTCCTCGGAGAAAACCAGCGGATTAAATTGGATAGAAATCGGATAACCCGACACCGAATAATCTGGTAGCGGATCCGGATTTTCCTCAAAAAAAGCCGGAGGCACCTCATTATCGCCATCGGCTGGCCACAGAACAATGTTTGGATTATTGCCTCGCGCTGTGAAGGCAACGTTTTCAAAATCGTTTGCCTCAATTTTAATATTGGGTTCACAGACATCAGAATAAAAGCTACCAGCACCAGAAAAGGACGGCTCTTGACAAAGCGCATTATACTCAGAATTGCCCATGTTGTAGACGTGGACACTATACCCGGACATATGAGCAATACCAATACCGACTTCATTGTTGACGAAATCCAGAAAAGCAAGGCGGTGGTAAATCGCGCCCATGAGATTATTAATGGAAACGATACTGCTCTTTTCTTCGTTGTAATAAGAAATGTTCTCTGATATCAATGAACTGTGATAACCGGCGAAAATAGTCCGCTCCTTTGGGCTAACCCCAGTAAATCCGGGAGAACCTTCGGATTCATAATGACCCGTGAGGAAATTATCGGCCAAATAATTAGCATGATTGAAAGCCGCAGTTTCAAGTTGCGGGTTTTGTGAAAATTCTGTCATCCCGGCTCGAACTCTGATTTGATTCAAATAAGCATAGGCTTGACTCAAATCTTCCTGATCAAAGACACCCGCGTGGCTTATTCCCACAGCACACATAGAAAGTAAAAAAGTGATAATAGATTTCATAACACACCTTTGCATCAGCCTAAAAATACCATGCCAATTCTAACTGCACAAAATCCTCATTGCGGAATCCATAAGCCAGATCATTCAGAGGTATATCAGAATAAATATAAGTCTCCAAACTCAATTTCCAGCTCTCACCCAAACGGCGACTGGCTTCAACAAAATAAAAACGGGCGCTACTGTCAAGATCAAAAACCGCCCCCGCTAACAGCTCAGAGCTTTGGGCATCGTTAAGGGCTAAACGCATACCCAGCATAAGATCATCTTCAAAAGGAGTCGTAGCATTGTCATGGCGATCATCAAACAGATATTCCGTCAACACACCCAGATCAGCATCCGTCTCAAAAACGCCCACAAAAGTATATTCAAAACCGCCCGTCAATGCCGTAAAGCGTCCCACCTGATCTTTGCGAGAAATCATTTCCATTTTCCACAACATATCCTCCTGAGTGAACTGCAAATCAAGCCCAGTTTGATCAATTTGCTCATAATAAGGTATCAAGACATCCGTCCCAAGGAGCAAACGAGGCTCACGGCTAGTCCCAGAAAAGTGAGACAGACCAACATCCCAATCACCCAACATATGCTCCCAACGCACCGCCCAATCGACATGCTTTTCTTTCGCGCCAGACTCATAGCGAGACTGATCAGTATCAATCGGAATACCACCCCCAAACAAACGCCCCTCACGCCCCGGGAAAGTCCTCTCACGAAAACCCGGCAATACAAAAAAATCCACCGTCCCCCAATCACGAATCAGAGCCAAATTAACCATAGGCTGGCCTAATTTTTCCTCACCATCAGGATGTTCCACCAAATCAGATTGATTAATGATATCCACCAAATGTTGAGACTCGGTGACACCCCAAAAGAGTTTGCGAATACCCACCCGCAATTCCCAGTTTTCCGCAGCCTTGAGCCAAGTCAGTTCACGAATATCAAAATGGCTGCGCTCCGAATCATGCTGATCAAAGCGCACAAAGGGGACAAAGGTGAAAGTTTGATAGCCATCATCCCATTCGTGGTGGAATTCAGGCTGTGCCGACAAAGCGAAATTAACATCTTCGTATTGATCAACCCAAAGGGGGGATTGTGGAAAATACCGCAACTCGCCCGCGACATAGCCTGACCATTCCCCAGCTTGGGCATCCAAGCTCAAACAAAGTATCGTCGAGAAAAAGATTAATTTTTTTAACATATATATTAATAAACATAATTCACGGTGAGGCGATAAATCGCCTACTACGAACGTGCCATTATGATAAACCGTTCGTAGTAGGCGATTTATCGCCTATTTCTGATAATACGCCAAGTAAGTATAATGAAAAATTATATTTAAATTCAATTATTTAAAAAAAAAATAAAAAAAAGCTTGACTCGCGTCAAATAACACCCTATAATGCGCCCCACTTTTTTAGAAGCAGGGGCTATAGCTCAGTTGGGAGAGCGCTTGAATGGCATTCAAGAGGTCGGCGGTTCGACCCCGCCTAGCTCCACCATCCTGTCCCCATCGTCTAGTGGCCTAGGACACCGCCCTTTCACGGCGGCAACAGGGGTTCGACTCCCCTTGGGG
>JBDLJY010000230.1:0-10709 GCA_039714115.1 Pseudomonadota bacterium
AAGGTTTAGGGTCATATTATTTTATATCTATATTAGTTGTACTAATGTATGGTAATAAGCACAAGTTTTACTCCGATAAAGCGTGCTCCGCAAATCTGATAATTAGTTCAATCGGAGAGTTGCTACCGGAGTCTGAACCTTGATTACAAAGGATTTGAAGGATTATTAGGATTTGAATTTGAGAATCTCAAGCTAATCTTTTAAATCCATTGTAATCAAGGTTCAGACATTGGGCAATTTGAGTAATTTGACGGTTTTATGGCTGCATTCCAACCAACTCGGGGAGAGTTAAACCCAGTCGAATTAAAAAACCTGTCTAATATACCCTTAGCAGGTTCATACCACTATTTACGATTAGACAACAACCACCTAACCGCCTCCGAGCTAATCGCAAAGGAATGCGATGCCCTTATCCGCTCCCGAAACAAACGACAGGGATTGTTTAGGATAAAAAAACCGTTATTCCCACGCTCTTATCCTTTATTATAAACAATCCCTGTAGTTATCGTGTTGTACTAAAAGAAACAATGCCTCCGACAATTTTAATCATGCCAATAGCGTCGCATTTCTTCACGGGCTAAAGATGGCGTTGAAATTCCCGCCGCCGATAAACGAAAACTAATAGCCCCCGCCGACACCGTATCCCATACCGATATTTCACGACGACGATAACGCAGCACTACCTCCTTTTTTGGATGCCCAAAACGATTCGAATAACCAGTTGAAAATAAAGCAATCCTCGGATTTACCGCATCAATAAATGACTCCGTAGAAGAAGTCTGGCTACCATGATGGGGAACCACCAGAATGTCAGCCGCTAACCTAAAGTGACCGCCCATTGTGTTCGGAAAGTGCCTATCCCCCACTTATTTAAAGAAGAAAGTCCCCTATCACGTTTTCCGCTCAAGGCATATAGAATTGCTGCAACGGCACCAAATGAAAGCCAAAATCCCGCTGATAATACCGACAAGGGATCCCATAATAATACGAACAATAAGGCTAAAGCTAAAAGATGTGAAATCGCCACTTGGCGGGCAAAGATAATCCCAGACACGGCTACCGCTACCATAATAAAGGCGCGTTGTGTGGGTAATGAAAAACCAGCCATTAGAGCATAATAAAAAGCTGCTAGTAAACTCAATAAAGCAGCAAAGCGGGGTGCCGACAACCAAAACATTGCCTTGGAATGAACAAACGCCAAAGGGTTTGAAAGATTGGATGAAATTGGTAACCGAAAGTATTAACAATCCGTCTGCTCCACATATTAACTTAACTTGAGTCGTCCTATTATACAAAAGGCGGCTAAATTGATTGATGATGATGGGTTGACACCGCAGGAACGGGTGTCAATTATGGATGCTAAAACAACGGGGCTTTCTCCCGCCGACTTAGCCACTTTATAAGTCAATGCCAACAAGGGATGTGCCGCTTAAAATGTTGAAGTTATTTTTCATTTTTAAATTAAATCTGTAGTTAGCGACATATCCAACGTTTTTTAAACAAACATAAAACGATAGGATAAATCATCCAGCTCATAAGCCTGCAAGTCTGCTTTTATCCACTCCAATAAACGTGCTTTTTTTCTAACAGTTCTATTCAAATCATAGAATTCTATCGTTATTTTTGCACGTTCTTGATCCTCAATTGAAGCACGCGGATTTGGCTTAATCTCCCCCGTTGTTTGATTCACGATGAAATAGCGGTGAAATTCATAACCTGTGACATCGGGTTTCAGTAATCGTTTATCGTATTTTTCTTGTTTGGCAGTTTGGCAAACATCACAACATAAAAATAAGTTATGCCACACATAAGCCAATTTAGGATATTGGGATTTCGGCCTAAAGTGTTCAATCGTTTGACGACTTTGTGCGCCTAATGGAAAAAAATCACAAAAAGCGCAATGATTAGCCGTAAATTCTTCCAGTGCTTCTATCAAAATGTGATTGATAGAACGATTTTGATATTGATGCCAATAAAATGACACATTAGGATTTTGCAGCATAATCACGTCCCCATTGTTTATATTTTTTCAGACAGGCAGGCGGTGCGCCGCGTTTGAATGGCATCATAATGATAAATCATGATTGATAATTCGAGACATTTGGCGGAGTTCTCTCCCGACAACACCGGTCACTTCAACGCCTTTTTGCGTTAAATGACGCGCTAATTCTAAAAATTGAGGGATTTTGTCTTCATTTTTTGTCTCATTCATGATTTCATCTCTCAACCGATAAAACTGGTCAAACTCGGTTTCTGTTTCAATATCAAATAATTCATCAATATCAAAAATGTCGTCTAACACCAACAAAACACTACTACCCGCTTTGGATTCTTCAATGCTGTCTAAACGGGAGACACCCTTTTCTAATTTAAATTTATACACATAAGCGTCACTGACAGAGCCTACTACAAAAGGAGAATGCGTTGAAACAAAAATTTGAGCATTGGGAAATAGTTTTTGTATCACCGGTAAAATTTTGCGTTGCCAAGCTGGGTGCAAGTGAATGTCAATCTCATCAAGGAATAAAACCAAATGACGTTCTAAAAAAAGATTGTCATCTGCCATTCTATCCATACGCATAAAGAGATCAGCAATCCAACTAATAATGGATTTGAGTCCATCCGGCAGTACATCCAATTCTAGCCGTTGTCCCTCAATGTTAAGGACAACATTAAATTTTGGTTCGGTTTCTAGGACAAATTCAATTTGAAATCCAACGATTTCGGAAATAACAGTTTCAATATGCTGTATGGCGGTTCGATACTTTTCAGCTTTAGCATGTTCATTTTTCATCAATGCGAAAGCTTCTTTAGCTTTATTATAGACAATCCATTTCGTCAAGATTGCAGAATCTGTTGAATTAATAAAAGAAAGTGCATTATCAAAGGGGCTTTCTGTTATTTCTTGAATACCAGATAATTGATAAGACTTTAGAGCACGATTACCAGAATACGCGAAAGCCATCGTCTGTTCATTGTTCTCAGCTCTCGTTTCGTGCGTAATACAACGAGAGACTGTTTCATTATTCTTTTCAAAGAAGACTTCAACCAAGGGATTTAACTCCTCTGAAGGTGTCCGAAATCTTTGACGTAAGAGTTCACAGCTATCATACGCGCTTGCCAACGCATACAACAAGGTGCTTTTTCCGGTACCATTTTCTCCGGTAAACATAATAATTTCGGCTTTACCTTGGCGTTTGCTAGGCTGGAATTCCAAATTGAGGCTATCAAATACGCCAAGATTTTCTAGGTGAAGTTTTTTTATTCGCATTATCAGTCCTACGCTTGCTAAAATACCCACAAGTTAAGCCTAAAGTTCAGACGGGAGAGAAATTATACCGCCCCGCAGGTCGAGTTCCAATACCATTAAGCCTGTCCCGGTCCCGACGTTAGGAGGTTACTTCGGGATCAAGCCAAAAACGTTTTATTGTAGGGTGGGCAACGTGTTTTTGTTGCCCACCTTTCGGTGCTGGGCCAATGCCCGTTACGGAAGTAAAATAAAAAAATCTGTCACATTTTAGCATTGATCCTACGCTGGCTGCAAAATAAAACTAAGTACTTGTGCAAAAAAATCGTGGTATTTTGGAGTCCTCGATTTAATTCAGACGTCCAAGCGAGTTATCGGATGTTGTAATGAATCGTCTAAAATCTTAAAATAGGACATTCTAATGAGAGAGGAAATAGTCTATGGCTGAACTTATTACTGAAACTGTTGGCGGAGATACCTATCAATATTATCCCCTGGGTGAGCATGTGGTACGAGCCATTGGAGTTTGTGGAGAACGGCCCACTTTCAAACATACGCGCATTGAAATCACCGGGACACTTGAACGACTCGCCGGCGGCGAACTTATGGATGATATTGTCTCTGGCTATCGTGGTCGTGTGCCACGCGAGGCGATTCTTGAAGCAATGGTATTACTGATAAACCAATTTTGTGCCGGACGGGGTTTGCAACCCCGTCCGTAACGTTTACGCCTTAAAACGTTGCCCACGGGATTGCAAATCCCGTCCGGCTATAAACTATCTCCCTCGCGGGTGACTTTGATAGTGATGCTTGCGCCATCTTCTGTAACATGGTAATCGGCCTGCGAAAATTGTAACAGGGTAACAGGTTGTTGGTATTCGTAGGCGCCCATATCGTAACCTTTTCCACTGGGTCTGGGATTGCCGTCAAAATCGGTATCGGGCGCACTTTCTGGGATTCCAACGTCAATGGCCGGCGAGCCTGCGGTTAAATGTAAATCTAGCGTTGGGCCAGGTACATCATTGACAAATAAAGGATCAGCATTTATATTGCCTTCCCCGCTATAACCCAATGCCATTAAGTTAAGCACAAAGATATTCTTTTGTATGGTGGGCAGTATGAACCGGGTTTTTTTTGCCCACCTGTCGTGGCTGGTGGGCAACAAAAACACGTTGCCCACCCTACATAAAATCCTTAACTTAATGGCATTGCGCTATAACCGCCCTGAACAATGGAATAAGTGACTGTTGGAGAAGAAGAATTATTCCATATCTCTCCGCTGCTATCCCCCCATAATATGGAATTTGTTATGCATCAAAGGTTGCTGAGACATTTATAGCCTCTTGAATGGTTTTGAAAGCCTCAGCCCAAGTGCTGCCATCTCCAGAACTGGTGACTTCTCCGTCAACATGCCACAGGGCAGCCTGCGATAAGCCCGGTAATAGTGAAAAAACGGCCACTATGAGGCATTGGGTGTTCCACTTTTTGAGAATATTTTTCATATTCACGCTCCTATTTTTTTCGTTGAGTTTAGAATAGACGTTGCTTTAAAAAAAATGTGAGGATCAATTTTTAGGAGTCCAAAATTTATTTTGGATGAGGATGAGAACAGGTAGGCAAATCGATAGCGTTGACGGCTCATTCAACGATTGCTTTTAAGTTAATCACACAATTAACGTTGGCGGAGCAAATTGCTTGACAATCTTTTTTTTTATTTTGTACAATATGATTTTTATCCAACTTAATGAGGTATATGACCATGGTATCGCATTTCAAAAAACGTGTGCCGGCAACGCTGGACGCCAATTTTGGGCATCCCCAAACGCAAAGGCCAGTTTTGGGTTTTTTAACCCTTTTCTGCCTTTTGTTTACCGTTCTGTCTTTCAGCGGAGTCTCTGCTGCGACTCTTGAACAATTGAAATGGCAGGATATTGAGCGGGCCTTGAAATATGAAAGGCTCGCTATTACGGAAACCTCCAGTATAAATAGGCCAGTTTCCTCACTGACGTTGCCTACGGATACAGATGATGATGGAATGCCTGATTCTTGGGAGTCAGCTAATGGTCTCGATCCCAATGATCCGGATGACGCATGGTTTGATCCAGATGGTGATGAGGTAATCAACCTTTTTGAATATCAGCTCAATAGTGATTTAAACGATCCGGCAACCCCACCGGTTGCTACCGTGGCACCCTCTGGCGCTGATTACACTGATATCGAAACTGCCATTGATTCCGTCGCACCCGGCACGGCTATTCGTGTCGCAGAAGGTTCTTATTCTGTTAATTACATGACTTTTAGCTCAAAAGTGGTTATGATTCAAGGTGGTTGGAACCTTGATTTTACTCAACGCGACCTCGGGCTTTATCCAACCACTTTTGACGGCGGAATGACAGATGAAATCCTCTATTTTTCAGTTAGTAGTGGTGAACCGGTTATTGTCCTTGATGGTATCCATTTCATCAGAGGAAATGGTTCTTTTGGGGCAGTTAATCTACTTGCGAGTGGCAGTGCCTTTATGAGAACCAGTGTGGTTAATAGTTCTATTACTGAAAGTAATAGTACATATTCGTTTGGTAGCATACTTAATACTCATAATTGGGAAACAAGTACCTCAGACCGAACCATAGCCAATACCCTCATTGCCGATAATGATGCCAATGGAATTTCTAGTCAGAATACGAAGGACTCCGTGGCCCACTGGCGAATAATCAATACAACAATCACCCACAACCGAAATGGCGGAGGAGATAATGGATATGGGATTAAGGCATTTACTTTGGATAATGGTGAATTAACCACCCATATCTACAACAGCATTATCTGGGGGAATGAACAGGAAGACATCGTTATTTGGTGGAACATTACTTTCAATGTGGATAATTCCGATATTGGTAATGTTAATGCTGATTATGGTGCCGTTTATAATGATGGGGGAGGCAATATAAATGCCGATCCTTTATTTGCCGATGTGGGAGATTTTCATTTAGCTGCGGGTTCTCCTGCGATTGACAGCGGTATTTCTCTCGGTGCCCCTGATAGCGATATTGAAGGAAAACCAAGACCCAGTGGTAGTGACCATGATATGGGGGCATACGAAAATGATGGTGGTAGCAACACCACTTTAACGCTCAAGGCTCTTACCAATGCTGGCAACTTCATCTTGAAAGCGAAACAACTGAAAGGCTATAAATTCAAAAAATGGGATGGTGATTGTAGCGGCAATAACAAAAAAATCACCGTGCCCATGAACCAAGACCGAAACTGCACTGCCATCTTTGTACCTAAACCTAGTGCCCTTGATGGCCCTGAGATAACGTCGGTGAACTTTGACGATACGAAAGCCGAAGCGGTTTCAACTTTAACGATTGATGCTTTAACTGATGCTGGCAAGTTCATTTTGCAGGTGAAACCCAACAGTGGCTATAAATTCAAGAAATGGGAAGGTGATTGTAAAGGTAAGAAGAATAAAATTATCGTGCCAATGGACCGAGATCGAGTTTGTACCGCCGTATTTAAGGAAAAGTAGTTTAAGGTAAAAGGGTAGACACATAGGTTTGCCCGAGGTAACCTCGTAGGTTTGTTGGCACGATATGCAATGCCATATCGTAGAGGCGTGCAACCGAGCGCACCTAATCCCTCACGGGGGCAAACCCGATAGGGTATGCCCCTACGATGGTTGCCCCTTTTTTCTAAGTTTAAATCGCACGAACTAACTCAAATTTTAACTGAGCGTCAGCAGGAATTGTGCTCCGCTGGTTTTGCAAGATAAATCCACATCAGATTAACTGAGCATGATTTTCTATTATATATATAGTTAAAATGAAGTCGAGTTTTAAAAGCGATTTAAGGTGAGGCTTAATTTTGTCTAGTTAGAAATCCGATCCCTCAATACTTCGGGACAAGCTTTTTCAAAAAATCGGATTTCTACAACCTCCCCTTTCCATAAAAAAATTAGCCCCCAGATTTAAGCCCAATACCATTAAGTTAAGCATAGGTAGCGTATCCACCAAAATTCTCTAAATAATCAGGTGGATACGCTCAACAACCGCTTCCCTATATAATCAATTTATAACGGCATTAATAAATGTGCATTGAATGTGTTGTATGTAAGTGAGGACTTAACATAGAGGAGAATGATTATGTTAGCGGCTTTAAACAACCAAGTGGTTTTTAAAAAACTACTTTCCAATGAAGAAATTCTCAAAGCCTTTATCAAGGATTTTTTGGGAATCAATCTTCAACCACAAACCATTGAAGTTGAAAAAAAGTTCACGCCTCCGATTGGTGGTATCGACATTTCAATTGATATTTTTGTCAATGATCCCACTCATCGCCTCGTGATTGAAATCCAACGGGAACGGTACGATTATGATTTTGACCGTTTTTGGCATTATCATTTAGTTTCTCAAATCGAATTGGCGAAAACTTATAAAGCCTATAAACGTACCGTCTATACCATCGTTTGGTTCACTCGTAAAATCCGAGAAAAAAGCTACCGACGTAGCTTGATAACCACGAGCCAATTCAGTGAAACGGAAAAAGGGGAATCTTTGGCTCTTTATCCCCATAAGCTCTTTTTTCTCAATCCCTTTTATCTGAATGAACAAACGCCAAAGGGTTTGAAAGATTGGATGAAATTGGTAACCGAAAGTATTAACAATCCGTCTGATCCACACATTAACTTGAGTCGTCCTATTATACAAAAGGCGGCTAAATTGATTGATGATGATGGGTTGACACCGCAGGAACGGGTGTCAATTATGGATGAAAAAGATTTTGATAATCTACGTGAAAGTGAACGGAAAGAAGATGTGCAAAAGGGACGACTGGCTGAAAAACAAGAAATCGCCCGAAATATGTTAGCTGAAGGTATCGATCCGGCTATAGTTGCTAAAACAACGGGGCTTTCTCCCGCCGACTTAGCCACTTTATAAGTCAATGCCAACAAGGGATGCTTAAATTTCAGACCTGCGGGGAGACCAATACCCATGACGTTGTAAAATACCCTATATAATCAATCTATAACTGCATTAATAAATGTGCATTGAATACGTTATAGTTTTCTTAAATCCTGGAGATTTTCAATGGCACACACGCCCAAAGACAAAAACGCAGAATTACTAGAAAAAATCCTCGCCATGATTGACGACAGATTTCCAGCACCGGAATCTCAACAAATTAAGCACTTTGTTCAACATTTCTATCACGCCGTTGCGCCAGAGGATATGCACGGAAATGTCACCAACTTATACGGAGCCGCAGTTGCCTATTGGCACCTTGCCCGTCAATACACACCCGATCAAACCAAAGTGCGCGTTTACAATCCCCAATTTGAACAAGAAGGCTGGCAATCCCCCCATACCATCGTCAGTATCCTCATTAAAGACATGCCCTTTTTAATTGACACCATACGCATGGCTTTAAATCGGCAAGGCTTGACAGTGCATTTGATTATCTATCCCGTCATACCAGTGCATCGTGATGAGCAAGGACAATTATGCCAAGTATTGCCGCCATCCCTCTCACAAGCCAAGGGCAACTACGAGTCCATTATCCATGTAGAAATCGATAAACAGACTGAAACTGCCCCCATAGCGCATGAATTAAAAACAGTGCTAAGCGAATTACGCATGGCAGTCGATGATTGGCAAAAAATGCACGACAAAATGGGAGAAGCGTTGCAAGAACTTGAAACCAGCAATGAAGACTGTGAATTTCTGCGCTGGGCACAGGCTAATCATTTTACCTTTTTAGGTTATCGAGAATATCACTTATCCGATCAATTCGAATTGCATCGAGTGCCGGGGACAGGGCTCGGTATCTTGCGTGACAAAGAGGGGCTAGGAGAAATTTCACCCAGTTTTGCCCAATTGCCCTTACACTTACGCAAATTAGCACATCAACCCCCTCTCTTATTACTCAATAAAACCAAAGCGCATTCAAACATACACCGCCCCGCCCATCTGGATTATATTGGCATCAAACGGATCAATAAAGAGGGCAACGTCACCGGAGAACGGCGCTTTTTAGGCTTATACACTTCAGCCGCTTATCACCAACTCACAGCCGAAATACCCCTGATACGCCGCAAGATCAAATATGTGTTTGAAAAAGCCGGTTTTAGACATCGCAGCCATAAACATCAAGCCTTATTTTATCTATTAGAAACTTATCCGCGTGATGAACTATTCCAAATTGATCAAGAAACCTTGCGGCAAACCGCGATGGGCATTTTGCAATTGCAAGAACGTCAACAACCCATTCGCCTATTTGTGCGGGCTGATACTTATGGACGGTTTTTTTCCTGCCTTGTTTATGTGCCCCGTGACCGTTATGACACAGAAATTCGTCAACGTATGGAAAGTGTGCTACTCGAAGCCTTTGGGGGCACTCATATTGAATTTAATGTGTGGCTATCAGAATCTGTTTTGGCACAAATACACTTTATCGTCTACACACCAACAGGCAGCTGTGTCGATTGTGACTTCAAAGATATAGAAAATAAACTCGTCGAAGTCACACGCGAATGGCAAGATGTATTACATGACGCGCTACTTGAACATAATGGCGAAGAACACGGCACACATTTATTTCGCCGCTATGAAAAAGCCTTTCCAGTAGCCTACCGGGCAGATTTTTCCGCCCCTTATGCAGTCTATGACATTGAAACAATTGAAAAAGTTATAGAAAATGAACACTTAGGCATGAGCCTATATCGTCCTATCGAAGCCCTTGACAACTCACTGCGCTTCAAATTATTTCATGCTAAAAGCCATATTCCCCTTTCCCAAATCTTACCCATGTTAGAAAATATGGGAGTCAAAGTGATCAGCGAGCGCTCTTATGAAGTGCCACCCATCTGGATTCAAGAGTTTGGACTGCTACACCATGAAAAATCCTTAGACATCAGCCAAATCAAAGACGTTTTTCAAGACGTTTTTGTGCGCCTATGGCAGGGCGACATTGAAAATGATGGCTTTAATCGCCTAGCCTTAGCTGCCCAATTGACTTGGCGCGAAATCCTTATCTTCCGCGCTTATTGGAAATATTTGCGACAAACAGGTGCCAATTTTAGCCAAAAATATGTCGAACAAGCCCTGCTTAATAATCCTACGATTGCCAAAAGCTTATTAGACTTATTTTATGCTCGCTGCAAGCCAAGGGCGACTCAAAACAATTCCCTAGTGCAAGAGATTGAAAAGTCACTCGATTCAGTCAGCAGTCTGGATGAAGACCGTATTTTGCGACTATTTTTAGGCGTGATTTTGGCGACATTGCGAACAAATTACTTTCAAGACAAAGCCTACCTCTCCTTTAAATTTGATCCGAACAAAGTCCCAGACTTACCCAAACCCCGCCCCATGTTTGAAATTTTTGTTTACTCGCCCCATGTCGAAGGCGTACATTTACGCGGCGGCAAAGTAGCACGCGGCGGGCTACGTTGGTCAGATCGTCTCGA
>JBDLJY010000231.1:0-10528 GCA_039714115.1 Pseudomonadota bacterium
TCAAGCCTACGAAAAGCTTCAATCTGAGAGCAAACGGCAATTAGACAAGATTAATCAAAGCTTAGCGGCGATTTCAGAAACTATCAAACATCTGAAAAGCGATATTTACCAACGCCGCCATCGCTTTAGCAAACTCAATGCTGAAGGACAAGCCCTCCCAGAAGAAGCGACACAATGGGCGGCAGTCCAAGATAACGAAACCGGATTCATTTGGGAAACAAAAACATACGATGGCGGGCTGCAAGATGGCAAACATATTTATACATGGTATGCAGACGGAAAGGGGCAAAAAAATGGCGGCAAATGTCAAGACAGCCGCTGTGATACAGAAGGCTATGTCGAAGCGATTAATAAAAAACAAATAGCGAGTTATAACGATTGGCATCTGCCCACTATAGAGGAACTTGAAACCTTGCTTAAAGATCAAACAAGTATTGATAAACGCTATTTTCCCAATATCCAGAATGGATGGTATTGTTCATCAACGCTCGGTGACGATGATAAGCCTTGGAGTCTGAATTTAGAGACGGGTAATCGGGGTGCTAGTCAACATGGATATGTGTTGTTGGCTAGAAAGAAAAGTTAAGGTTCGCTCGCTAGGAAACCAAGATTTATCTAGCTGGTGGGCAACTACGCTCCAATGCCATTAAGCCTGTCCCGACGCTAGGAAGGATCAAGGTTTTTTTGTAGGGTGGGCAGCGTGTTTTTGCTGCCCACCAGCCCCGAAACGGTGGGCAACAAAAAGACGTTGCCCACCCTACAAAAGAACGTGTTTTAGTAATGCTCTGAAAACGTTTCCCACGGGGTTGCAAAGCTAGAGCGTAGACACTGTAAAAGCATAATCTGAATCCTGAATATGGATGGTTTTTATGTAGTCTTTATTCATCTCAACCCCTTCTTTTTTTGCTTCGTTCACCAGAAAGCGTTTAATGTCAGCCTCCGGCATATCCATTTTTGGATGAATACCAATAATGGCTAACACGCTATCGCCAACGATTTGAAGTGGAGTCTGGAGTACTCTCCAATCCTTTACCATCTTTATCAGACAAGATTGAGTGGGCTGATCGATCTCAAGGTTTATGGCATACTGTTTTCCGCCGGCTCTAAATGTCAAGTCAAACCAATCGGGTGAAGCTTCACGCCACTTAATCTCTTCATAATGCCGATAAATAAAATTGGCAAACTCCGCCTCTAACCAATAATAACTGATTGGCTCATTTCCTTGATCATTGAGAAAGCGGTAAGTTTCTCGTATTCTTTCTTCTCCAAAAAAATCGTTGAATAGATAAACAGTGTCTCCAAGTTTATCGTCAGCGACTTGTTCTAGCTCACGTCCAGTACACAGGGCTTCAATGGCATCTTCTCCAGATTGACCAACGTAAACTAAAATATCATCTAAACCGGCATATACTTTGCCCGTCAATGACATGGTTAATACCATATCTTCACGGAAAGCCTCGCCAATGATGCAAAGGGGTTCCCCAGTACGCTCGCTGTAATCTTCTTTTACCCAGTCTGGATCTGTGCCTTCAACCGCTTTGATGACATCAAAGTGAAAATGCTCGGTTTCATCCGGTAATTGAGCGTGTGGGTGTTCGACTAATAAGCCGCCAAAACGTGTTAAAAACTGGGTGATGGTATCAGAAAGCCTTCATCTGTGAGAATTTTTTTGTATTCGTTCAAATGAGATGCCTCCCAAGCTTCATTCCAACCGGCATGGCGTAACAACTCTCGGGTTTTTTTAGAAAAAGTAGACATGAGATGTTTCCCTTTTATCCTTCAAAAAACAACAGGTGAAACTGACTTTAATCAGTGAAAACTGTTGCGCTTTGGACTGAAAGTTCCCTACGGGAGGAAATCCGCTCCGCTCCATTCCTTTGGTAGGAGTCCAAGATTTATCTTGGACATCTTAGACTCCTAAACCAAATAATCAGAAGAATTAGCGGTACGCATACCGCGTGCTTTCATCTCCTTAACAAAATCCTCTCCCAAATGCTCAAACCCCGGCACAGGCGAAGAAGTGTCTTCGATCAAAACCATCTTACTGACATTCTCATCTCCAAAATTATTAGCGATATCGCGTACCGTATTAGCCACACAATGAGACAAAGCTTGTCCAGATAGAACAATCAAATCAGCAGACACCAGCGTCTCAATCAAGCGCATATTCAATTGCGTACCAGGATCCGCCGGATCAGGCACATCTGCCTGCACCGCGCTATAATGTTCAGTCCAAATATTTGAACCTTTAATCACATAATCCACCATCGCAAAACCGATTTCCCATGCCAACACAATTTCAGCAATCGGCGCCACGACATTATTGCCCTGACTGCCGATGAGACAATGCGGAGGCCAAATGATCAAATCATAACGCCCATTTACCTTGAGTGCCTCGACATAGCTTGTGGCGCGTTCTTGAAAACCGAGAAGAGTAGTTTTCCATTTACCACTGCGTACATCATCCAGCATGATGCAAGTAAAAGGGGCCGGATGCTTACCCTTAGCGTCCACCCAAAAAAGCGGATGGGCAATATCCAACAAATGGTGCGTATCCAAGGTGATGTGAATATCAGAAATTTTAGACAAATGCCGTTTAATCATTTGTGCCAACCTGTCGGAATCCTTATCTCAATGCCAGTATGATAAACCCCTAAAATTCAGACCTGCCAGGTATCCAAAACCTGGCAGGTCGTTGTAAATTCAATGAAAAATTCACCTGACAGGTTTTTGACACCTGTCAGGTTTGTCTTAACTTAATGGCATTGAATCCTTATCTGCGCCCGGCACAAAGAGACTGCCGGAGGGATTAGCAAAATCGTTTTGTGGATCGATAATCAAAAATTGCATATTCATAATTAACCAACCGGGAGAACAAGGCGTTCCTTGCACGGATTTTCGCGGGGGCGATACAAAACGCTAACACGACCAATCTGTTGCACTAATTCAGCACCACTGGCTTGACAAAGTTCATCAGCGATAGCGCGTCTCTCCTCCTTATCCGCCCCAGCAATGCTAAGCTTAATTAATTCATGATCTTCTAAAGCACGGTTTAACTCAGTTGAGACATTTTCAGTAATGCCTTTCCCACCAATCATCACGACAGGTTTTAAATGATGGGCGAGGCTGCGAAGATGACGGATTTGTTGACTTGTTAATGCCATAATTGTTACTCATGTAGACGATAAGCTTGTGGAAGCTGGGTTACTGTGAATTTTTAGTATAATTTACAACTACCTGCGGGGTATTGGTCTCCCATGACTTAATTAACGGCGGCATTTTAATTGGAAGAAAGCACCTTGCGATCATTCAAAGGTTGCAATGGCCGCGCATTTTCAGTGTACACCGCCTGATATTGTGCCAACTGTGTAGGCGAAATGGACACCGTTTGCTTGAGTATCACCCATTTCACACCTTCAGAGCATGGTGGCGTGGTTAAAGAGCCGGCAAAACTATAATAATCCTTTTGACCAGTAGGCAACAATTCGTTGATATCTATTTGCACATCATGATGTTGAGCTTCACCCTGCGTTTTGGGCATCACATTCCACAACGCCTCAATACAAGAGTTAGCCATATTGCCAGCTTTTAAAAGAACAGCAACCACCGCTAACTCACCTTGGATATTTTGGTGTACTAAATGTATGACCATATCCGTCCGTTTGCCATTAATCGCCTCCTCGCTGGGCGTGTGGAAATGGAACTGCACCAATTGATAAGCGTTTTCGCCTATTTTAAAAGTACCCGCTTTATCAGCGGATACCTGAATTGTATGCCCATTATTTTCAATTATCAGCGGAATCGGGTGATAATTAAACATCAGTGGGGGCAAGTCAGCTTTAATACTGTCGGTAATGTCAATCGGTGACTGTTGTTTACCGCTTCCGCACAAAGCATATTCTTCAGACAAACAATCCCAATAGGCAGGCCCGTTTTTCCCTTCGTAACCCCAATTTTTATTTTCATCAGTCATCGGTGTTTTACCTCGGTGTTTAACATAACATGAACAGTCACTTTGACATGCATAAGCCTAATACAGGAGGGCATAAATTTCCGCTATCCTGTACTGGTGACAATTTTAGCACATCCAGCGCGTAGGTTGGACTGAAAGTGCCACAAAAGTTAAGGAAGATGGTAAGTTCGTAGTAGGCGATTTATCGCCTATTTTTGTCATGTATCCCATTCCAACTTTTTATTGGTATATCAGGATGATTTTGAATCAATTTGAACCTTTCAAAAAAAGCATCAGTCGCATTACAACCGCCTTGATTCTCTCCTATATAGGATACATAGATACACTTTTTTTGCCGGAAAGGCAAGAAAGGAAGAGTTAGTTCAAATTGCCGACATATTTGAAGAAACGGCAAACCAAGAAAAAGAACATAAGTAGGGAAAATCGTTTTTAGGTTTGCACCGTTATTTTACGAGGTTGGACAACCGCACGTTTCGGGATGGTAATTTGCAACACCCCATTTTTACCACTGGCTGCCACTTTTTTGTGCCGGACGGGGTTGCAAACTCAATGCCATTAAGTTAAGACAAACCTGACAGGTGTCAAAAACCTGTCAGGTTAATTTTTTATTGAGTTTACAACGACATGGGTTTTGGATACCTGGCAGGTCTGATTTTGGGGGGTTTATCATACTGGCATTGGGTTGCAAACTGGGGTGTTAAATCTGACGCGACTAAAGAAATCCGATTTACCTAAACGCCACGAGATGGCATTGGCTTGTAGTAGGCGATTTATCGCCTATTTCAATATTGAAAAACATCACATCATCCCTAAAAATGTGTTTTACCTGCATTGTGGGCGGCGATAAATCGCCTACTACGAACAAGTTAAATGGAGCAAATCATTTTGAAACTTGAAACGATTGCCATCCACAGTGGCTATTCACCCGATCCAAGCACTAAAGCCGTCGCCGTACCGATTTATCAGACGACATCTTACGCCTTTGATGATACCCAACACGCAGCGGATCTATTTGATCTGAAGGTGCAGGGCAATATCTACACGCGCATCATGAACCCCACCACTGATGTGCTAGAAAAACGAGTGGCTGCGATGGAAGGCGGTATTGCGGGATTAGCTTTCGCCTCCGGCATGGCTGCCATTACAGCCGCCATTATGACGATTGCCAATTCCGGCGACAATATCATTACTAGCAGTACACTGTATGGCGGCACTTATAACCTATTCGCTCATACCTTCCCCCAATATGGCATCAATATACGTTTTGCCGATTACCAGGATATTGATAGTTTTGCCAAACTGATTGATAACAAAACCAAGGCCATTTTTTGCGAATCCATTGGAAATCCTTTAGGTAACGTAGTAGATTTTGGCGCGTTAGCAAAGTTAGCCCACGCTCACGGAATCCCTCTTATCGTAGATAATACCGTACCATCACCCTACCTTTGCCGCCCCCTTGAACATGGCGCAGACATCATCGTACACTCTCTCACTAAATATATGGGAGGACACGGCAACAGTATCGGTGGCATTATTGTCGATTCTGGAAAATTTCCTTGGGCTGAACACAAGGACAAATTCACTCAACTCAATGTACCCGATAAGTCTTATCATGGTGTCACCTATACCGAAACTTTTGGCCAAGCCGCTTATATCGCACGAGCGCGGGTAGTGCCACTCCGCAACACCGGGGCAGCCCTCTCCCCCTTTAACGCTTTTTTAATACTACAAGGCATTGAAACCCTACCAGTGCGTATGGACAGAATTTGCGAAAATGCCTTAGCAGTGGCCAAACATTTGAAAAATAACGCTAATGTCACTTGGGTAGAATATGCAGGCCTTAACGACAATCCGAGTAAAGCCTTGATAGATAAATATATGGGCGGACGCGCCTCTGGCATTTTGAGTTTTGGTATCAAAGGCGGACGGGAAGGCGGTGCTAAGTTTATTGATGCCTTACAACTCATTACTCGATTAGTCAACATTGGTGATGCCAAGTCCCTCGCCTGCCATCCCGCCACCACAACCCATCGCCAATTATCGCCAGAGGAATTGAAAAAGGCTGGCGTGAGTGAGGACATGGTACGCTTATCCATTGGTTTGGAACACATTGATGATATTTTAGCGGATATTGATCAAGCCTTGGCAATTTAAAAATCAAATATTCATGAGTACCTTGCACAATTAATCATGTCAACCATCACACAACTTTATCGCTATCCCATCAAAGGGATGAGCCCCGAGGCTTTGCAGCGTATCACCTTGCAAGCCGGTGAAGCCATTAAGCTAGATCGCCATTTTGCCTTAGCGCACGGGACTACTGAATTTAATCCCCACGCGCCGCAGCATCTTTCTAAAACGCACTTCTTGATGCTGATGAAAAATGAACGCTTGGCAGCCTTGCATACTGTTTATGATGATAGCACTGGCGTTTTGCGGATTGAGCGCGATGGCAAAGTCCTTGCTCGTGGCAATTTGGAAAATTCCGAGGGGCGGCAAAAAATTGAAAATTTTTTTATAGAATATCTCCGCGACGAAATACGCGGAGCACCTAAATTAGTGCAAGCCCCAGAGCATACATTTTCGGATGTCAACGCAAAAGTGTTATCATGTATCAATCTTGCCACTGTGCGTGATTTGGAAAAAGTGCTAGGCACAACTATCCACCCATTACGATTTCGCGCTAACGTGTATTTTGACGGGGCACCGCCTTGGGCAGAATTGGACTGGGTGAATAAAGAATTCATGTTGGGCACGGCAAAAGTGCGGGGATTTAAACTGACTGAGCGTTGTGCCGCCACCAATGTCAACCCCCAGACAGCGGCGCGAGATTTGCAAATTCCACAATCTTTGCTCAAAACTTATGGGCATCGTCATCTGGGGATTTATATGCAAGTGACCGAAAATGGAGAAGTCGCTTTGAATGATGAATTGAAAGAGGAAAGTCATGTCTAGTCAAGCTTGGGAACAAATCTCGGTAGTTAAAATCAGCCAAATGATTTTGGATTCTTATGAACATTGGCTAGGCAAATCGCTTTGTTCGAGGGAGGGTAGTCCCGAAAAACAAGCGAAAAGGCTATTTTTGTCCCCATTCGTAGTGACTTGTCACGGCAACGAAGCTGAGCCCATTTTTTGTTATGGAAATCAAAAAGCCCTAGAATTATTTGAGACGGAGTGGGACAGCTTTGTGAAAATGCCGTCTCGACAATCAGCCGAAGCGATGCATCGAACTGAAAGGGCTGAAATGTTAAAGCGTGCCTTGCTGCAAGGTTTTATTGATAATTATCAGGGCATCCGCATTTCTAGTAAGGGTATTCGATTTCGTATTGAAAATGGGACCATTTGGAATGTCCAAGATTTTGGACAGGCTGCTACTTTTGCACATTGGCAAATTATTTGATATATTTTTTTTCTTTTCCTTTCCTTTAATTTAAAAATAGGAGACACATTTTGGCTAATTCTGCACAAGCGAGAAAACGAGATCGCCAAGCTGAAAAAAATCGTAAACATAATGCGAGCCAACGCTCTATGTTGCGTACTTATTTGAAAACCGTGGTTAAAGCGATTGCCGGCGGCGAACTAGCGGCTGCACAAGCCGCCTATAAAGCCGCTGTACCCGTTATAGACCGCATGGCTAATAAGGGTTTAATTCACAAAAACAAGGCGGCTCGCCATAAAAGTCGCCTTAATGCCCGTATTCTTGCTATGCAGTCTTAATAATTAAGCCTAAAATTCAGACCTGCGGAGAGACTAATACTCCGCAGGTCGTTGTAAACTCAATGAAAAATTAACATGCTGGGTGTGGGTACATTGACGCAGGTTTGATTTATCGCCTACTAACTCAATTCCCGACAAGAGCGATATAAATCCTTCCAACCACTTCGCTCCTTCATCACCGTTTCTAAATACTCTCGCCAAACCAGACTATCTTGCACCGGATCCTTCACCACCGCCCCAACTAAACTTGAAGCCAAATCAGGCGCTTTTAAAACACCATCCCCAAAATGAGCGGCTAAACTCAAGCCATTGCTGACAGCTGAAATCGCCTCAGCGGTGCTCAGAGTCCCCGTAGGAGATTTAACTTTAGTTTTGCCATTTTCAGTCACCCCGTTGCGTAACTCCCTGAAAATGGTGACAACGCGGCGAATTTCAGCCAAAGCAGCAGGTTCCGCCGGTAACTCCAAAGCGCGTCCTAATTCCTTGACGCGCTTATCAACAATTTGGACTTCTTCATCTAAATTCGCAGGCAGCGGCAGTATGACTGTATTAAAGCGGCGTTTTAAAGCACTGGATAACTCATTAACACCTTTATCCCGATTATTCGCCGTAGCGATCAGATTAAAACCGCGTTGAGCTTGAATTTCCTCCGTTAATTCTGGAATAGGTAACAGTTTCTCGGATAGCACCGTGATTAAAGTATCTTGCACATCTGCGGGAATTCGAGTCAACTCTTCCACCCGCACCACTTTGCCAGTTTCCATGCCGTGCATTAATGGACTCGGGACAACGGCATCCATTGATGGACCTTTCGATAAGAGCTGAGCGTAGTTCCAACCATAACGAATCGCCTCTTCGCTAGTACCAGCCGTGCCCTGAATCAGTAAAGTTGAATTACCGCAGACAGCAGCGCTTAAATGTTCAGATACCCAAGATTTTGCAGTCCCCGGCACCCCGTAAAGCAATAAAGCCCTATCAGTAGTGAGCGTAGCAACCGCAATTTCAATCAGCCGCCTATTACCAATATATTTAGGACTGACAACAAAACCATTTTCCAATTTGCCACCCAATAGATAAGTAGCAACCGCCCAAGGGGATAAAATCCAATTAGATGGACGTGGGCGATTATCGACTTGTTTCAGCGCCTCCAATTCTTCGGCGAATTCTTGTTCGGCGTGTTTCCGTAAAACGGTCGTCATTGCGTAAACTCCTGACTCATTTGAGCGCGAAAATGGTAGATTTTAATAAAATTTTTGGTTGCCGGATGCTGTTCCGTATTCTCTTGCAACATGTCTTCATAACACGACGGTGCCAGTACGGCTGCCAGTGAGAGGAGATCAGAATAGCCATAATAATTAGAATTTTTCTTTTTCAACAAGCGAGAAAGGCTGGTAAGCAATGCCTGTGATAAATTTATCGACATGCCGTTAGGAAATAAATTAACAACTTGGCTAACTTGACTCCAATTGGTAAAAACTTTTCGCGTTTTTAGGAAAGTTTGCAAAAGGGTATCCCGTTCATTTTCTGGCAACGCTTCTGCCATATCAGTTAAAGTTTTGAGAAAAACATCAGCCCGTTTGCTCCGCTGCACTAGCACGGCGGCGACTGATTGATCTTGATGCGTTTGAGTCGCCACTGTCAGCGCGTCAAAGAGCATGTTAGCAAAATCCGTCTTACGCAAAAATTTCAAATAAGTTTCTACTGGCAATTCAAAGTGCGCTAACAATAAAGAGGGGCGCACTGATAATAACATTTGATATAACCACCAGGCTTTTTCGCCCATTTTTGAAGACGAAGGGGGTTTTTCTTTAATGCCTTCTCGCGTCCATGCTTGTTTGTCGTACTCACTGGGCAAGTTAATTTCCAAAGTCGTTTTGACGCTGAAATAAGTCGATAAGCGCTCAAGTAATTGTTTTAGAAAACGAGACTTAAAAGAGCCCAACATTTGCGCGGCAAGTTGTCGCACGATTTGGCTGCGATCCTTAAAACAATTTTCCAAGAAAGTTTCATCATCTAAGCTCAGTTGAACCCAAAATGTCGCCAAAAATGCTTGCCGCGCTTGCACCGTTTCTTGTTGCCAAGTGGCGGCTAACAATTCCCGTGCTTGGGCGGGATCGGTGGCACGACATTGCTGTAAATAAGCGACTCGGGCAGCGTGGCTACCCGTTTCCCATGATACCTGAACATCGGGCAACGTGTCTAAAAAATCTTGCCAATCGGGATTTAGTTTAGCGAGCCAATGCCCCCGTTGTCCGATAGTGTCTGTTAAATAGGGCTGTAATGTATCGTCTTGTTTAGCCTTATCCAGTAAAACGGGCAATATCTCAAAAGGGACACGTTGCCCCGCAGCTTGTGCCAAGCGTAACCATTCCTTTAATAAGGCGGATTGAATGCTTGAATTATTTTCTTGCAAGATTGAGCGAAAAAGTTCAACAGCTTTGGGTGTACACTGGGGCAGAGTTTCAGCTTGGCTCGGAGCAAGGGGTGGCTTTTCAAAGGTGCTCGGCTGCCAACCCAGACGACGATATTCAGTCAATAAAGCGGCACTATGCAATAATTTTTCGGCAGGCTCACTTGTCTCAAGTTGCGCCCACAGGGATGATAAGGGGCTTTGCGTTTTTGGCAGCGAGAATGGTTGCCGCTCTGTGCCTAAAATGGCATGTTTGGTTATGTGTTCCCAGTCGTTCATAATATTATTTGCAGGACGAGTGTTAAAGAAAAAAGTCAAAGTCAAAACAAGACCTGCCAGGTTAAAACCAAACCTGGCAGGTCAAAAGCGTAACCAGGTTTGTATTTGACTTTGACTTTGGTTTTGACTTTGACCTGGCAGGTTTTGTT
>JBDLJY010000232.1:0-10502 GCA_039714115.1 Pseudomonadota bacterium
ATCATTTGCCATTTCAGTTAATATGCCAACAATTTTATTAACATTTGTAATGTGATATTCCACTACATCAATACAAGCAATGTTATCTTCATATTCCAGAAATCGCCATGTATTACCCGTTGTCACTGTACCATATATTTTAGGTAAAGGTTCTTTTTCTTTCTCATTAAAGAGACTTGATGCAAACATTTCGGCTATACATTGTCCTAAACCACCAGTGATATTTTCATTTTTTGCTTCTACGATGGTTATAATTGGGGCATTAAGATAGAATTGTTCTGGTGATTTGCTGAGAATGAAATCACAAAATCCATTCAAATTTCGATCCTTATCAACATCCAAGTTAATACCAGAAAAAAAGCTGATCTGATTATTCAATAATCTTCTCACTTCTAACAATACATTTGCAATCACGAGTTCTGAGCGTACTTTTTCTGTACCAACCGCGGGCAGGCATATAGCATATTATATTTTAAAGTGGTTAGCAAATAATCACTGACTTGAACCTCTTTAATTGGAGAGAACAAATCTTTATCTTCGATGACTTTTATCTTTAATTCTTGCTTTACCTTTTTTAAGGTGAAATCGCTATATGGCATGGCATTTTCCAATATTACTACCTTTCTATTAACTTTTGCATACACAATTAAAACATAACCAAAGACTAAAAGCAAACGCTTTTTTTTAAATATTTTTATTATCCTCAACACATTGACAAAAAAAAATTATTATTCAATAGGATATAAAGCTACGCCCTGCTCAGACTAACGGTTTCGCATTTATCGATCTAGCATTATTCCTCTCTGACCATTAAAATCTCAATCATATTTGCACGAAAAAACGAAATACCATCACATTAAGAGTAAAAAAAATCGTGAAATCCACAGCCCATGCCTTTAAATCTCAAGCCAAGCGAGCATTAAAAAATGTAAACTTACAAAATGCGCTTACAAGAACCAAAAGCCATTTTATTGACAAACGCCGCGCTGCTGTCAATGCCTTGCCTGAATTTGACGCACTGCGACAACGCGCCCGTGACATCAAAGAACATACACTGGCACATTTAGATTTTTATTTAGAACAATTTGAAAAACAAGTACATGCCAGCGGCGGTCAACTCCACTGGGCGGACACACCACAAGCAGCGCGTGATCAAATAGTATCAATTTGCCAAGCCGCCAAAGCCCAACGTGTGACTAAAGGCAAATCCATGATCAGCGAAGAAATTGCCCTCAATAGCGCCTTAGAGCAGGCCGGTTTTGAAGTCATAGAAACCGATTTGGGAGAATATATTATTCAATTAGCCAAAGAGCCGCCTAGCCATATTATTGCCCCCGCCGTGCATAAAACCCGTGAAGAAGTCGCTGATTTATTCTATCAACATCATGGCTTGACAAAACGCCTAAGCGAGATTCCTGATTTAGTCAACGAAGCGCGTCAAGTGTTGCGCGAAAAATTTTTAACAGCCGATGTCGGAATAACTGGCGCGAATTTTCTCATTGCTGAAACCGGCACAACAGTTCTTGTCACTAACGAAGGCAATGGCGATTTAAGCAATACCTTACCGCGTGTGCATATCGTGGTAGCCAGTATAGAAAAAGTGGTGCCTAGCTTAGAAGATGCCACCACCTTATTGCGCTTGCTGGCACGCAGCGCTACGGGCCAAGAAATGACCTCTTACACCACCTTTTCTACAGGCCCACGCCGTCCCGAAGATTTAGACGGCCCAGAAGCATTTCATATCGTATTAGTCGACAATGGGCGCTCGGAAATGCTTGGCAATGAATTCCATGACATGTTACGCTGCATCCGCTGCGGCGCCTGTTTAAATCATTGCCCCGTCTATGGAGCAGTGGGCGGACATGCTTACGGCTGGGTTTATCCCGGCCCGATGGGATCAGTGCTAACGCCGCTCATGCTAGGCTTAAAAGAAGCCAGAGATTTGCCTAATGCCTCTACTTTGTGTGGTCGCTGTGAACAAGTGTGCCCGATGCAAATTCCCTTGCCCAAACTATTGCGCCATTTGCGCGTCAAAGAACATCAATCCCGTACATCTTGGGCATTAAAATTATGGGCATTTTTTGCCAAACGTCCCCGGCTTTATCATCCCATTACGGCCCTTTTAGGCAAAATAGGTCGACGTCGGGGAACGTTTCGCTATTTACCTTTTGCAGGCGGATGGACGGCAAGCCGTGATATGCCAGCACCGCAAGGCCAAACGTTTATGGAAGCTTGGAAAAAACAACAGGTGAAATGATGCGTGATACCATTTTAAATAACATCCGCAAGTCATTAGGACGTGAAGCGGTCAAAACCTTAGAAGAGAGTTTAGCGGCCCATACTGTGCAACCTGCCTTTGGGGAAACGTTAATTTATAAATTTATCAAACAATTGACAAAAGTGTCAGGCACATTCGAGTCAATTCTCAATTCCAAGGAAATTCCTTTTGCCGTTTTAGAATTTTTGCAAAAGCACAACTTGCCTCAAGAAATTGTAATAGATAGCTGTTTAAAAAGCTTGCCTTGGCCTAATAAATTGCATCTTGCTTACCGCGCCGCTCAAGCAGAAGATATGGTGAGTCTGAGCTGTGGATTTGCGGGAATTGCGGAAACGGGTAGCCTCGTCTTGTTGTCCAGTCCCGGCAGCCCGACTACGCTGAATTTTTTGCCCGATAATCATATTGTAGTCTTACACAAAGATAATCTGGTGGCACATATTGAAGATGTCTGGGCACGTATCGGTACAATGCCACGCTCTGTGAATATCATCACAGGCCCCTCGCGCACGGCGGATATTGAGCAAACTATTCAATTGGGAGCGCATGGGCCTCGACGCTTGCATCTGCTTTTGGTGAAATAAATAGGCGATAAATCGCCTACACCTCGGCGGGCTGTTTTCCTTAAAATAAAAGAAATCCGATTTTTTGGAAAAATCTGATTTCTAGCGTTGGCCTTGTGCCGGACGGTGTTGCAAATCAATCTGTTCAAGCGAGTAATCACTTTATTGTGGTTATCCGATACATTTTAATTAACAAATTTTAACAAATGTAAACATTTCGCTAACAACGCACACAGAACTTTCGTCCTGGCGGGGGTATCTCCCAAAGCTTGAAAACATCTCAAACGCTTTGTTTTCAACAAAAATATCACCTTGGTTCTCGGTTTATTGATTTTTTAGAAGCTGATGCACAGTTTTTTTTCACAATCAAATTTAGAAGTTCAAGCTATCGTGTCAATTATACAAGCACTAAAGCCCTCCCAAAATTAAAACGCTTAGTACCGTGCGGTTTATCTGAGTTCAAACTCAGAATAATTGGTAGGGTTTATTAATGGCAGCCAGTGGCACAAAATCAAAATAAAGCCGCCTTTGAAAAAGCACTGCGAGGATGGATAGCTGACGATTGCCGTGCCAAGGGGATTATTTATTCATTGAAAAGCTGGTTGGCTCAACCTGAAGAAACGCTTGAATTGCAAGATTCGACCAATGTCCTTTATTTTATGAAAAATTTACAAGAAACTTGTCAATATCCTCGCCAAATTTTAGATGACAACTTGGCAATGGATCGGGGCAAAATCGTTTATATCTCACAACTGCCTCATGGTGAGCAGGTGATAACTAACGTTTTAAATGAGGAAGAGCCGTTAGCCATAGCACAATTGGCTTCTCGCTTTGGTGTCAATGAGATGTTGACGGCTACCAAAGAGACGCCCTTTATGGCATCGTTGTTGTACTACTTTGGTGTGCTGACATTTGGTGGATACACTTCGGGAGGGGAACTGATTTTAAGGATACCCAATTTGGTGGTACGAAAATTGTATATAGAACAGATACAGAAAATGCTATTGCCAGAGTCGATGGCAAAAGATGAAGCGGGGCGGGTGGCTAAGTTGTTTTATCAAACGGGTAATATGCAGCCTTTATGTCAATTCATGGAGCAACGCTATTTTAAGGTGTTTGATAATCGGGATTATCGTTGGACTAATGAATTCACTCTCAAAATGGCTTTTTTGACATTGCTATTTAATGATACTTTTTATATCATGGATTCAGAAACGTCGTTGGGGACTGGTTATGATAGTCCGTCCCGATATGCGACAATATCAGTTGTTGGATTTTTTGATCGAGTTTAAGTACGTGAGTTTGAAAAAAGCGGGCTTGATCGGAGAACAGGCTAAACAACTGAGTCTTTCCGAACTCAGTGCCTTAGAATCGGTGAAAAAAAATTGGCAGAGTCAAAAACGCAAAATTAAATTTAAATTATGGCAAAAAGTTACGTTTACATACTTATAGCGTAGTAGCGGTTGGTGATTCCGGAATATAACTACACGGATTATTTATTTATAATAAAGGATTATTACGTTTCGGTATTTTGGTTTATCCTTTCTTATAAATAATCCGAAGTTTTATTATTTGTTTTTTATACAGGTTATGAAAATGAAGACAATTTCTGTTTATGGTGGTTTTTTTGCATTATGCTTTTTAGGTTTTTTTAGCTCCGTCCATGCCCAAACTGTGGACATAAAGATAGATTTCGCAAGGGTGCAGGATATTAGCGGAGAGCAGCCTAATAAAACGGCTGCCTGTATTATTGCCTGGGTGGCGGGTGATGCTGAGGAAAAGGTGTTTTGTAGGTATCAGCTTGATAAAGAGACGGGCTTTTTTAGAGATAATACCAGTGTCAACAAAATATTATACAAAAATCAATTGCTCACTGCGACTTCCCAAGAATTTCCGAAAAAAATAAAAAGCTGGCTTGATGATATTGAAAAAGGCTTGTCGGGAAAGAAACTGCCACCCATTCAGCCAACAATCAGTCAGCTTTTCGCTGATTTCTTAGAACAAGGCGTAAAAGACTATAGCGCCTATTCAGGATATGAGGAGGGTTTGTTTAAAAGTACCAAACCTCATAACTTGGTTTTACTCAAAAAACTGGACGAGACTGATATAACGTTTGCTTTTATCGTACATTATGAAGTACATCGTGCGGTGTCGGAATCTGGTAAGCCTCAAACGCCGAAGCTGGATAAAAAACCTGGCTCGGAGCCTTCAACAACTCCAGTGAAGCCCGATGCCAAAACGCCTTTAAATAACCCGAAGGTTGACAATTTGCTAAGCAAACCGGAAATACAAGAACTCTTGACTAACCAAGGAATTGTCACTTTTCTTCAAGGGCTTGATGATAACGCATTCGATATCTTAACAGATGATAACTTAAGAGCTTTGGTGGTAAAACACGCAAAGCTTTTGAAAACACCCAATATAGAGGAACGACTCAACAATATTGAGAAGACAGACACCAGCGACACCAATCCTAAGCCAACGGGTGGCGACGATAACAGTGAGAGTCTTAAAGACAAGATAGATACCCTAGTGAGGAGACTACTTGTAGTCGGTGCCCTATCATTACTGTTGCTTGTTGTGATTTTCTGGCGGATTAAGAAATCACAGAAAGGAATGGATGTCATAGTTGGAGAACTAAATAGGCAAGTAGATGATAGTTATAATGTTATCAACAAAACCTATACAAAAGTTGCAGAAGTAAAAACTGCTATAGCCGATCAAAAACTAAAAGTTTGGCAAGAGCGTGAAACTCAGCAACAGATGACGGAAACTAAGGATGAACTCAGCCAAACTCAACAGGTAGATGCTATAGCTAGACAAGTGGCTACCAAGCTTTCTGAAATCATAATCCATCTCAATAAGAATAGCAAGGTTGATTTGCTACAAAAGATACAAAATGCTCTCTCAAATGAGAAGATGTCCCTTAAAGAAGATGAGATTAAACGGATAGCAAAAGCAGTGACGCTTGATGCACAAAGCAAGCAAGAGATACTTGATGCCATATCCGCGCAAAATACCAAAGTCCAGCAAGAACATGAACAATTGGAACGAAGTCGCATGATGGCTGAAAACAAGTTGACTGAAACTCAGCAACATCTGACGAAAACTGAGGGTGAACTCAGCCAAACTAAAACCAAACTGCTTGAAGTTCAAAATCAGCATAAAAGGATGACAGAATCGCTGCAAACCTTGATGGAGGAGCGGTTTGGTGTTATTCAGCTTGGACTCTTACCTCAATTGAGCAAGCAAGAGGGGACTTGGCGATGGCTCCAAAATGTTTTGGCTGCCCAATATAATAATTCTTACGATGCGTTTTTAAATGTAGAAAATTTACATGAACCAGAATGCGATAAAATTATTGAGCTTTTGAATATTAAAAGTATTCTGACACACTGGCATGACTTTATCACAGACAACCCACATTTTGAATCCGATCAAAGACTTCTGGGACTCCTTGAGGCAAGAGATGCCGGTATGTGGTTGAGCAATGTCTTAAGAGCCGATGAATTGTTAAAAACTTATTTTTCGGACAAAACGCAACTCAAATCTTTGGCTACTCCCCTAGCCATTGCCGCTATCATGTTACAAGCGGCACTACAAGAATTGGGTGTTGAAGTCACTAAACCAGTGTTACTTGAAAGTCCACCGGCAACGTTGCCCAAAAGCGCACGCAAAGAAGCATCTAATCCCCTTTTGATGGAATTGGTACACGGGAAAGTGATGCCTAAATTGCAATCGGAGAAAACCGGGAAATTGGTTGTCGATATCGAAAGATATGGCTTTGTCACTCAAGGCACCCCTAAAACGGCTATGAAAGTATTAGTCGCGGAATTGGGGGGATGGGAATTTTACAGCTCGACTCGTCCAAAATAAATTTTGGACTCCTAAATATAGGTATTTTGGTTTATCCTTTCTTATAAATAATCCTTGTAGTTATTATTGTTTTTTTATACAGGCTATGAAAATGAAAACAATTTCTGTTTATGGTGTTTTTTTTGCATTATGCTTTTTGAGCTTTTTTGGCTCCGTCCATGCCCAATCTTCTGAGATTATAGACGTAAAGATAGATTTCGCAAAGGTGCAAGATGTTAGCGGAGATCAGCCTAATAAAACGGCTGCCTGTATTATTGTTTGGGTGGCGGAAGATGCTGAGGAGAAGGTGTTTTGTAGGTATCAGCTTGATAAAGAGACGGGCTTTTTGAGAGATAATGCCAGTGTAAACAAAATATTACACAGAAATAACTTGCTCACTACGAATCCCCAAAAATTTCCGACAAGAATCAAAGGCTGGCTTGATGATATTGAAAAAGGCTTGTCGGGAAAGAAACTGCCACCCATTCAGCCAACAATCAGTCAGCTTTTCGCTGATTTCTTAAAGCAAGGCGTAAAAGACTATAGCGCCTATTCAGGATATGAGGAGGGTTTGTTTAAAAGTACCAAACCTCATAACTTGGTTTTACTCAAAAAACTGGACGAGACTGATATAACGTTTGCTTTTATCGTACATTATGAAGTACATCGTGCGGTGTCGGAATCTGGTAAGCCTCAAACGCCGAAGCCGGATAAAAAACCTGACTCGGAGCCTTCAACAACTCCAGTGAAGCCCGATGCCGAAACGCCTTTAAATAACCCGATGGTTGACAATTTGCTAAGCAAACCGGAAATACAAGAACTCTTGACTAACCCGGGAATTGTCACTTTTCTTCAAGGGCTTGATGACAACGCTTTCAATATCTTAACAAATGAGAACTTAAGAGCTTTGGTGGTAAAACACGCCGAGCTTTTGAAAACACCCGATATAGGGGAACAGCTCAACAATCTTAAGCAGACAGACACCAATTCTAAGCCAACAGGTGGCGACGATAACAGTGAGAGTCTTAAAGACAAGATAGATATCCCAGTGGGGATACTACTTGCAGTCGGTGCCCTATCATTACTGTTGCTTGTTGCGATTTTATGGCGGACTAAGAATTCACAGAAAAGAACGGATGTCATAGTTAGAGAACTAAATAGGAAAATAGATGAGAATTATAATGTTATCGCAAAAACCTATACAAAAGTTATACAAGTAAAAACTGCTATAGCCGATCAAAAAGCAAAAGTTTGGCAACCTCTGACTAAGGATGAACTCAGCCAAACTCAACAGATAGATGCTATAGCTATACAAGTGGTAACCAAGCTTTCGGAAATAATAATCCATCTCAATAAGAATAGCAAGGTTGATTTGATACAAAAGATACAAAATGCTCTCTCAAATGAGAAAATGTCCCTTAAAGAAGATGAGATTAAACGGATAGCAAAAGCAGTGACGCTTGATGAACAAAGCAAGCAAGAGATACTTGATGCCATATCCGCGCAAAATGTCAAAGTCCAGCAAGAACATGAACAATTGGAACAAAATCGTGTGAAGGCTCAAGAAAAGTTGACGGAAACTAAAGACGAGATCAATCAAACCCAAGGCAAACAGCTTGATGTTGAAAACCCCAAATCTGGCAGAACACTTAAAAACCTTGATGATTAACCGGTTTAGTGTTTTTTGGTTGCCCAACATGGCAAATATGAAACAGCGGTTTTGGCTGTACAAAATTTACACCCTAGCCATTGCCGCTATCATATTACAACAAAAATGAGGACAGCGAATGACTGGGATAAACGAATTAAAGCCGGTTATTTATTTTTTTTTGGTTATTCGTTTATCCTAGTACAGGATAGCGGAAGTTTCCGTACCACTACAAGTCTAGTACAACGGATTAACGGATAACCCCCTAAAAAAAAAATCAGTTTATTCCGTAAATCCGTTGTACTGGATGGGTGGTACGGAAATTTATGCCCTCCTGTACTACTACTTTTTTAGACAGGTTATGAAAATGAAGACTAATATTATTTATGGTGTTTTTTTGGCTTGGTGCTTTTTGGGTTTTTCTAGCTATGCCCAAGAAACGCCTGTAGAGATCAAGATAGATTTCGCAAGGGTGCAGGATATTAGCGGAGAGCAGCCTAGTAAAACGGCAGCCGGCTCGATACCGACGTTTGCTTAGGCATGTAATTTGTCTTTCTCCGGGTGGAAATCAGATATCACTCAAAAGTGGCAAACTTAACTGACTTGCTGCCTGATTCAGATGCCGGTCAAAACTGGCAAATATGACAGACTGTGGATTTTGTTTGAACAGAATATCGGCAGCAGCAAGGTGAACACTATCATAAGCACGTAAGGCAAAAGCTTCGGCAAGCTCAGCAGCTCGTTGCATAAGTGGCTGAGTAAAAGGAATTTGAAAATAGTTTTCCCAATCTTCAGCAAACTCGCGCTTAACTGTCTCAAATTGCTCGTTGTTGAGTACTTGTTCTCGGTGCAAACGGGCAAAGGCTGCATGTGCCTCCACATAGGCAATGACATGGCTAACCACGGTATCAGCTTGAGCAATGGCTGAAACAACAGTATCGCTATAAAGTTCGTCCACATAAACTTTAACCGCTGCTGAGGTAAATAAAGCATGACATCATTCTCCTCGGTCTTCCAACACACGTTGAGCAACCGTTTTACCAACAATTATAGGACGTAACCGTCCACCTTGCGGTTTTTTACGTTTCCCGCTCAGCCATTTCTGCAACAATTCATCAATTTCAGGGTCAATTTTTTCTACACTTTTGCCCATATCCAACTCGCGTTGCCATGTTTCGTTTTTATCTTGATTGGGTTTTGCATCATTGACTTCAACGACGACCAAGACACGCAATTCTTTATCCCGTTGCGGCGGGATTTGAGCAAGCCAGTGTAACATGCCATTTTTGTAAATGGCTTCGTAACTTTTCAACATAGTGGTTTATCCTCTTAATTTTATAAAATAGGAGTCCAAGTTTTAACTTGGACGTCCAAGATAAATCTTGGACTCCGTTATCCATTGCACAAAACCAGCTTGAAAAATATCCCCTAAAAAAAGCTCAAATTTAACTTCAGAGAAAAAAGTTCCTACCGTCACCCCAACCGACGAGCTTTTACAGGGTGCTCTGTACACTTGGGAATACCGCATTTTCAGAAGAGGAATAAACGGCTTCTGGAGTAGTTCCTCTCACAACCATCATCAATGGTTGAGACAAAATGCTCATCACTTCTGGCCGTTCTGTGATGACTTTCAATAATGCCAAAGCAGGCCCTTTTGGTTGACGATTGCCACGTTCCCAATGCCTCAGCGTGTTGAGATTGATATTCAAGGCATTAGCAAAGCCAATCTCGCTTAGGTCCAGTTTTTCACGGAGTTTTTTCACGTCTATTGGTGTAACGGGTTTAGGTTTGTGAATAATGGCTATTTCGTCATTGCCCCGGGCGTGTTCTAGGGCTTGCTCCAATCCACGCTTGATACTTTCAAAAACTTCACTCATTTTGAATATTCCTAGTTATAACAAATTGTTTAAAAATGCTTTTTAATTAATTCAGCAATTTTGGCCAATTCGTTTTTTTCGGCTTTAGTTAAATTGTCTTTTTCATTTTTGCCATAAACAGTCAACAGATACAAAGGAAAACCTTCATTATAGTAAGAGAAAAAAAATGGCCCAAAAAATCTCAATCATCCTATTACTAACATACAGCCTTTTCCCCGCCACCGGCTGGACAGAAGGACGACATATCGCAATCATCATAGACACATCAGGCTCCATGTCCAGCA
>JBDLJY010000233.1:0-10353 GCA_039714115.1 Pseudomonadota bacterium
ATGAAGTCGCCAAGACGATTCATAGCGAATGGAAGACCTACAAAGCATTGCCAGCAAAAAGGGTAACGATTCCTAAATCGGACGGCAATATGAGAGCCATGGGAATACCGACGATACAAGACAGGGTCATGCAGGCTACCATAAAGTTAGCACTTGAACCATACTATGAAGCAAAATTTGAATCCTGCAATTATGGATTCAGGCCTGCTATGGGATTTCGTGACGCGGTTGAAGACGTAACAAATCAACTGTTACAAAAACAGAAATGGATATTAAATGCTGGCATAAAAGACTGCTTTGACAACATTGATCACAAGTATCTTTTGCAACAAATTGGTACACATTGGAGAAAAATCGTTAGGAAATGGTTAAAGGCTGGGTATATGTATGATGAAAGAATACACCAGACTGAGAGGGGCACTCAAGGGAGTATCTTGCCATTGTTTCTTAATATAGCCCTTGACAAAATGGAGACTGACTTGATTGAACACTTAGGTGGGATAGATGGTACTGTACACGTCATTAGATACGCCGACGATTTTGTTATAATCCATAAGGACAAAGAGGTTATTGAGGAATCCAGAAGGTTTATGGAGGGGTGGTTAAATATTAGAGGTTTGTCGCTATCCGAGGAAAAGACAAAGATAGTACACTCCACTGAAGGCTTCGATTTTCTAGGTCATCACTTTCGACATTATAAAAATCGCATTAAAGGTACCTACAAGTTACAATTATTAAATGGTACCAAAACCGAACAAAATCGAGCTAATGCGTCACATGTTTTCCGAGCTGAACCGATGAAGGAAAAGGTCATATCCCATTGGAAAGAAATCAGTGAGACCATTGGCCAAATGAAGAGTGTAACACCCGACATATTGATTAGAAGGTTGCAGCCCATGATAACGGAATGGGCGAATAGGTACAGGTTCGTCCATGCTACTGAAGCATTTAGTAAACTAGACCATTTCTTATGGAAAAGGCTTTACCAATGGGCAAACCGTAGACACCCAAAGAAAGGTAAGAAATGGGTTGCCAACAAATATTTTGGCGAAGTTCGCGGTCGTAAATGGACATTTATGGATATGAAAACAGGTAAGTCCCTAAGAGCTTACTCGCTGCACAAGGTCAAGATGGGAAGTTATGTTAAAGTCGGTTATGACAGGTCATATTATGATGGTGATAGTGCCTATTGGGCGGAAAGATTGTCCAAAGGGTACGGAGACATCACACCATCAAAGGCCAATATGCTCAAGAAGCAAGAAAGTATTTGTCCACATTGCAACTACAGGCTAACTAACGATGATTTGCTTGAGGGGCATCACAAGATAGGTGGTGAGGGTAAATATTCAAACTTTGTATTAATGCACAGTCACTGTTACGATGAATTACGTCGTGAAAGTCTGAAATGATTTGTGGATGCCAAGACCTCTGAGGTCTAATTTACAAATCATTTAGGATGCCTATAGACAATTGTTAATACCAAGCCTGGGATAGCTCAAGCAACGGATGGAATCGTTTAATTTAAAAAGCTATCATTGACTTATCTCTGATGGCGCATGTGGAAAAGGTGGCTATTCAAACGAATCTGTCTTGTCGCCTAGATTGGTTAGAAGGTTGTGATAAAAGCAAAGTTGCCCTTTGGACGACTTATCTCCATTCTGATAATATTCTTATTGATGAAGAAACGGAAACGTTGTATCTTATTGATTTTTTAATTTCTATCACGCCTTCCTCTCAATAATAAACTTCTTTTTATCCGCTATGAACAAAAAATTTTTGAATAAAAACTTACATCATTTTTATCTCCCACCTCGTGAAAAAGGAGAAAAACCACTGATTGTAGATTTTTACCCCCCAGTTTTTTAAATTCTATAAAAGGAGTCCAAGATTTATCTTGGACTCCTCTCTACTTAACTGATAACTTAACAGCTTGTATTTTTTATTGTGATTTTATAGAATTGACTTTGAAACAGTTTACCTTATAACGAAACGGCGTTAGGAAAAATCAATGCAAATTAAAATCCTAAATTTCGGCCCCATAAAAGCCTTCGATTTTGACTTAAAAAAAGATTTAGTGATGATTTTTGGCAAGAATAACATCGGTAAATCTTATGGTATTTATGTCGTTTATTTATTAGTCAAAACCTTATTAAAAAGCCAGCGTTATGTTTCAACCAACGTCGCGGTTGACAATGACAAACTTCAACAGGCATTTTTAGCCGATTTTCAAGACGCTTTTTATGCAACTTTTGAAAACATTGACAATATAACAAATAGGTTTTCTAAAAAGCCAATGAGTCTAAGTCTCTACACTAATGTTGCTGAACTTAGCATAGAAGTCAAAGACAACCAATTGGTGCTAACAAATGCCAGTCTCTTGACCAAAATTAAAAATGATTTTCCGCTTGACACAATTAAACAGATTTATTATTTGCCGGCGGCGCGTTTTGGCATCTATCAGGCACTCAGTGCTTTTTCAGCCATTTTTGCTGAACTTTCCAAAAGTCGAAATGTTTTAAGGCAAAAAGTGGAAATACCCACGCTCACTGATCCCGTCAGTGACTATTTTTTGGGATTGTCCAACCTTAAAATAAATGACATTAAGGTGGATAAGCAGATTTTAAGCCTAGTTGAGGAGATAGAACAAAATATCTTCAAGGGTGAGGTGATTTTTAATCCTGAGCTTAACAAATTTTTTTATAAGCCCTCTCAAACGGACTTATATCTCAATTTTTCTTTAACCTCATCAATGGTTTCAGAACTTTTTCCTCTGGTTGCCTATTTAAAATACATTGTTGCCAGTGAGCCCTCTCTTATTTTCATAGAAGAGCCTGAGGCGCATTTGCACCCAGAGGCACAAGTTCAATTGATAGAGATATTAGTAAAATTAGTGAAGGTGGCTAATGTTAAACTTGTCGTGGCTTGTCACAGTGATTCTATTTTTAACAAAACGAATAATCTCATTATAGGGGGAAAAATTGATATAGCTTCTACAAACGCAATCGTGTTTGAAGAAGCCGGTGAAGGTAGTCTTGCTAAAGCACTTGCTATAGATGAACTTGGCATTGATGATGATAATTTTCTGGAAACCGCACAAAAAATCTATAATGAAAAACTGGAATTAGTAGAACAATTGAATGAGGCTACCTGATGTTTGAGGCGATTTATCGCCTATTATTGACTCATGATATGAGTACGAAAATTATGGCGTCCGACTTGGAATCGACACGAACCATCCATCTGGATTAATTGGAACTTTTACCGCTTCGCCTTGCTCAATTTGTTGACTATATTTTTCCCAATGGAAATCCTTTAAAGGAGGCACTTGGAAATGAGTAAACGCACTCAATAAAGCCATCAGCAATAATAAAGCTGACACATATTTAATAATCTTATCTGAATCAAGATAAATAATGAGAGACCATATTATAGAAAGATGCAGAATGTAGAAATAACGGGCACCATTGTGAAATGGTAGCATCATTGGTAAGTTGTTTCTGAACTTATAAAAAGCGGCGACTATTATTATGATTCCGCCTATCAAAAACACAACTATTGGTAATTTACGGCGTTTTGAAACAGCCAATATTAGTAAACCAGCGGGGACTATTATTGCCAATCCTGTCAATCCAATCAATCCCTGAAAGTTAAAGGCTAACGACACGTAGTCTCCAAAAGACAGATTGCCTGAGAGTGCTTTTAAAGCAGAAAGATTTGAAATCGCTGACGATAGGTAGTCTCCAAAAAACAGGCAGCCTGATAAACGTATCGCTAATATTGGTACCAATACCTCTAAACCATAATCCTCTGAAGATGTTGGCAACTCGACCGTCGTTTGCCAGAGAAAATATCCTTGAATGAGAGCGAGTAATAAAGCAATAGATAAAAGGTAAACACTATAGTAGCTTCTACAAATATAAATCAAACGGAAAATAAACAGGGGTAAAAATAGAACAATAAAAGGTCCTGTTAAACCAATAAGCGTTATTATTAGAGTATCTAATAACAGTTGGTTTCTCGTATTCGGTTTATCCTGGATAATAAATAGAATGAGGAGAAGAAGAAGAAACCACTGTACATTAGTTATGCTCATCAAAATCTCACCATCAGATGGAACAAGTACAACCGCAAGAGCGAGCAACGGCTTAAAAGGCAACTGTATTCTTGATGAGAATAAGTAATTAATGACAAATAGCGTGATAACAAGCGCACCGAAATTATAGAGTGCTGGTGCGAATGATACTGGAAAGAATCCAGAAAAATAGGAAATAAAACGAGGTATTAAATGTAAATAACCAAAATAAGGCTCCAAGAGTGCAGCTAAACCAAGAATAAGATTCTGTTGGAAGAATATCACGCCATCTTCCGCCCAAAATTGCGGATTAAAAAATCCATCAGGTTCACGACAAAGTAAAATGATAAAACATAAAAATAGAACCGATAAACGTTCTGTGGCAACATTATAAACTTTGAATTGGTTTTCAATAAATGACATGGCAAATGCTTAAAGTTCGTAGTAGGTGAATAACTCAAGTGAATTTTTGCTTGCAGGAGCAGGTTTGCAACCTGCTCCGTAACGTTTTAGAGCCGCTTAGAAAACGTTTAGGACGGGGTTGCAAGTCCGGCAGCGAGATGTGACATTGCCAAGTTAATTCAAAGTTTCTGTAATTTTTCTAAAAAGTATTTTGCGCTAGGGCAATTAGGGTGATTAGCAGCGCGTTCTATTGAAAAACCAAATCGGTTTATCATTGTTTTAGCAAAGCGTGTTTTTCTCGCTCCGGTACCACGTCTATCTTTATGATAATTCCTTGCAATTTCTTTTAGATAGTCCCAAGGCATATCAGGTGTTTTTTCTGGCTCAGGTTCTCCTTGAAAATCATCATTTTTGAGCCAACGACGCATTGCTTCTGTGTCAGCCATAAACCATGCTTCTAAGGCTTTTTTTGCAACCATAATTTGGTCAATATATCCATTACCGATACGAGCTTTAGTTGCAGTAACGCAAGGATCACATTCCAAATCTGTGAGCACCATAATTTTATCAGGGCTGGCTAGGATGCGACACTCCGTAATAGAAGCCTCAATCTTTTTTGGGCATAAATTGCCACCACCACAAGCATTAATTATCGGATCACAAATTTGAATGTTATGTTGTCTTGCCCAGTGACGAAAGTTGCTGGATTCTAATAATATTTTTTCACAATAACCTTCAACCACAAATCCAACTCTTACCATGGCAATCCCCCACCCAAAGCATTAGTTAACCAAGCCTGATCTAAAGAGGATACTAATTTATCAGCAACTTGTACCTGTTTCATTTCCGTCCGGCCTTGTTTTTTGTCAACTAACCATAACTCATAATTTTTTAAACATCTTACTAAAGCCTCATTATGAGTTGTCACCCAAATCGGACGTTCAAATGTGGCGTATTCACGAAAACCGTCAACTAACTCCATAATCGCTTGGGGATGTAAGCCACGTTCAGGTTCTTCAATTAAGGTCATTCCAAGGAATGGGCGATCAAGTATGGCAACCAATATACTTAATAGATAAATTGTGCCATCAGAAATTAAATGCGCTGGGAAAGCTTCCTCTACGCCTTCTTCTTGGAAAGTCAATACAGTGCTGCCCGTTAATCTTTCACTTTGGGTTTGTACCTTTTCTAAACCGGGGACAATTAATTCCATCCATTCTAGGATGGTTTCACGTATCTCATCGTCTTTTTCTAAACGATTTAACACAGCTGCTAAATTGCGCCCATTGTAACTTAATTCCGAGTCATCATAGTTTTTAATCGGTGATTTTGCTTCTACCTGATCAATCTTATATAAACGAAAATGGTTGAAAAAATGAATCCTTGAAAAGCCAAGTGGAAAAATGGGTAAAAATGATTTACCGCGACGAAGAAACTCTTCTTTAGCCTGATTACCTTCTTCATTATCTCTAAAAAAATCATTCACCGTCCATTTTTTTCCAGTGCTACCCTCAAGAATATATTCTTCCAAGGTAGGAGAACTATCTAACTGGCCAATTTTAAAGTGGTAGGTGAGCGTTTCTGTTTCAAATTCAAAGATAGATTTAAACTCAAAAACACGCGCTGCCTCTAAATTCCGCCTCAAACAATGAATATTTTTGAAGCCACCATGTTTTTTTATCGCTTCGTCTGCTCCAGATTGAATAACCAAATTAACAAAATCCAAGGCCTCAAAAAAATTAGTCTTTCCGGCACCATTTGGCCCTGCAAAGACAGAAAACGGTTTAATATCACGCAGTTCTAGCACATCAATACTGCGAAAATTAGCAATTTTAAGATAACGTATAGTGCCTGTCATTAGTCATTACCTTGTTTGCTCAAAACTTTATCAAACACATCCTTTGCCGTGCGAAGCTTGCTAATATGTTCTGGTACATTTTCAATTTGACGGTTGCGAAAGCCTTCTCTAAGCATTTCTACAATTTCAGTTTCCAATTTATTTTCTGCCATAAGCTGCTTTTTCTCCAAAACATTAAATAAGGATGATAGCCCATTAGGTGCCATATCGTGCCGCCACGATAAGGCATTGTTGTGGGTGGACATGGTTGGTATATGTAGATAGTTTGGCATATTTCAATAAAATTATTCCAACACAACCCGCACCTGATTCAACACCTTCCCTTTCGTCAGCCCATTCATATAATTAATAAACCGCTTTTGCATATCCACCACCGTCATCGGCGAGCCTCCGCGCAATAACGCCTGTTGTAAATCCTCAATCTTAACAGTGACTTTGACAAGCCCCGACAAACCTTCTTGTAGCGCCTCAATAAAAGCTCGCGTTATCTCATCAGGCAAAGAGCGGCGTATCAAAAAAGTTTCCAACTCGGCGCGACTTTCTGCTTTAAGTAATTCTCGCTGATTGGCGGCATTTTCTAACTCCATCAACAAAGTTTGCGTCCATTTCTGGTAAAGTCTATCCAAAGCGTGATTAAATTGAACCAATCTCGTCCCTTGTGCTTGGGCATCGTAGAGGGGCTTATAACCACAATGGGGACATATCGTCTGCGCTCTCAAATCATTCTCAGTGAGAGCATAGCAAGTTTTTAACTGATTTAAGCGATTTTCAAAATCGCGCAATTCTTGACGGGGCAAGATTGTTATTCTGGACAGTTTTTTTAAATTTAATAAACGATTATCCTGTAACAAGGCTCGCTTATTTTGATCCTCTTGCGCCCCTAAACGCGCTTGTTGGTGTAAATTGAGATAAGCCCGGATATAGGTTTTTTGTAAAGCACTCAATTGTTGTTGAGCGTGATAACTAAAACTTGTGCTATTGCGTTGCCGAACATCGCTTAAACTGGATAGCAGCCTGTCGCGCACTTGATTTTTTTCAGAATGCCAACGATGTTGAGGCACTAAAGTAGCTTCTGCCGTCATCAGATAGGCGACAGACGGGCTTAAACTTGTCACTACCGTTGTTAGCTGGGTGACATTTTGCAGAATTTTGAGCCCACTCCATTGTGCCGTGACTTGTCCCGCCGTATAGCGAAAATTTTTAAATTTCAAAGGCGTAGAATAGGCTTGTAGCGATTCTAAAAAGCCTTTAGTTTCGGCTAAGCCGTCTCGATAGTGTTGCGATTCCGCTTTACTGAGTACCGGTTTTCCCCAAAAGAAAAATCCCGTCGCTAAGCCCTGTTGTGCTTGTACCAATTTGCCCAAGATTTCGCTCACCTTAGCTTGTAATTGCTGCACCGCTTCCGCTTCTTTATTGGAAAGAGCAACCTCTAAGCCGCTGGGTAAGGCTAATAATTCAAATAGAGCCTTTAAGGCGGGCAGATTAAAATCTTTGGGGCGTTCTAAATGTCTAAATGCCAATAAATCCTTTATCGGGAGTGCCGCCAAGCTGGCAAAGTTGGTGGCATCATAAGATTGCTTGGGCATTACTAACACCAGTTCGCCAGCATAGACGAGTGCCCCTATTAATACCATCACCAATTCAGGTTCAAGGCGATAAGTGCCCGGCGCAAAATAGGCTGTCGGCAATAATTCCGCCCGATTTAGTACCTGCTCAGCCGGTTTTTGATGCAACTGTTTAAGAATTGCTTGTGCATATTTTGAGCGATTTGGATCAGGTAAGCCCAAGGCAGCTAAAATCCCCTGCGCTTGTTTGCTACGGTTAGCGATGCCTCGTAAGGTTTCTTGAGCGATTTGTGCCAGATTTTCAGGGGAAATGAGAATGGGAAAAACGGGATATTCTGGGGCTAGTTCAGAAAAATAGTTTTCTAAACAAATATCGGCGACTAAATTAATCAAGTCACGGAAATTGGCTAAAAGTGAAGGGTGTGGCGTGAAGAGTGCCGGATCATTTTTCATTTGGAAATCTTCATGCTTTATTTCTCCAAGCCACTCTAACAATTTATGCGTATGTCCCTGATAGGTGACTTCAAAAGCGGTAGCTTTATGTTCTTGTAACCATTGTAAAATTTCGCGCAAATATATTTGTGATTTGGATTCATAGACGGATTTTGCATGTCCCGAGGCGGTAGAAACTAAGTCGACAGCAGCGGTATAAAGACGCAGGGCTTGATTAAATATTTCATCTGTCTTGGCAAGCCTAAAAAAGACTTCATTTTTAGAATTGACAACCGATAACTGATGACTGAGAACTGAATAAAGGGGTAAAAAATAAAGTAGGAAGTTTTCATCAGCGTTGGAGAGGGCGGTTGTCGCTCTATTCGGTACGCCAAAAACTAAGTAACCTTGGCGCGTGATTTTGTGGGAGCGCCATTCTAATTCATACGCCCAACTAAAGCTTTGACTTTTAACCGAGGGAGTGTCAGAGATTTCCATGACTTGTCGGAGCGCGGCGAAATAGTAGCGATCCAGTTGATGGTTGTCTAAGCTTTCGGCGCGTTTTTCAATAATGGCATCAAAATCATAGTTCTTTTTAAAGTCAATATAATATTGTCCATTTTCTGGATTGGTGGAAATAAATTGTCGGTTGACGGTTTTGAGAATTTCCCGCAAGACGGTTTCGACTAAGGAGAGTAAATTATCCGCTGGATTGCCGTCTAATTCTTCAATCCCGACTTGGTATAAACATAAACTGTCTCGCAATTCTTGCGCTGTCATGCCGACGGGGGCATCAATGTCGTGGGTGGTGAGGCGATGTACGGAGAGTCCGTGAATAATCCGAATTGCCATTGGTTTGTAGGTGGGGCGCGTAAAGGCTTGTTGAAGCCGATTTTCTAAAACTTGGCTACATTCTATGACTTCACGAATTTCTGGGATGGCACGAAATGAGGGATTTTCTCGGAGGATGTTCCAGTAATTGTCGTAGGCGAGTAAGCCGGGAACAGTTTCTGGGAGTTTGGTGCAAGCTACGGTTTGCACTCCGCGTTCTAGGGTTTTTAGGATTTCGCGTTTTTCAATGAGAGTGAGGCGTTCAAAGATGTCTATGTAGTCGGGGTGGACGGGAAATAGGGAGATAAATTCGGACATGCGTCCAATCATGTTGTCATAGCAGGGAGCAAAGCGGGTTAGGTATTGTTCGATTTTTGTTTTTTGTTGAGCGTTTTTTTTGAGCAGTCGTTCGGCGACGACAAATTTGATGTCTTGACGGGTAATGAGGATTTGTTCAAAACGATCTTTGACGCGCCGCAGGGAATTGGCGACAAATTCAAAGCGTTGGTTGTCGAAAATAGTTTCTTGTAGTCCAGCGATAAATCGAAAGCGTAAGTCTTTGCAGATTTCGCCGATTTCGCGTAAAAAGCTCAAGTCAAGTATTAAGGCTTGATCGGTACGCGCCCGGAGATATTCGAGTAATTCATCTACGACGAGCAGTAGCCCTTGCCCGGGATAACGCGCTTCAAAAGCAGCCATCATGTTTTCAAAAGCGTTCTTATTATTAGTAATCGTGTCAGCAGGAGGAAATTTAAAATGGACTCCGATTTTGTCGAGATAGTTTTCTATCTCCGCTATTAGCATATCGCGGAGCGACATGGTGGTGGCGCCGATTTCGGTGCGTAAGACGTGAAATTTGCCGGCGATGGCTTGCGCTGCTTCGGCGACTTTGGGATGATTTAAATAGTTCAGGCATTCGGCATTTTCGGCAATACTGGAAATGACAGCCATGAGATGAGATTTTCCGGTGCCGTAGTTGCCTATAATTAATAAGCCTTTGTTGTCACTTAATTGATCAAGTCGCAATTGGACAAAGACTAGATTAATTAATCGGAAAGCCATTTCGTTGGAGATGACGTAGGTTGAGACTAATTGTTTTGCCTTGTCGGCTTGGTTAGCGTCTCTAATTTCTATGACGGATTCTAGGGATTCAAATTGGATGAGTTCGGAGTATTGCATGTTATCATCTCCTA
>JBDLJY010000234.1:0-10267 GCA_039714115.1 Pseudomonadota bacterium
GACGTGCAAGGTACGCCTGGAACGAATGACTGACAGTTCACCACTACCCCTCATTTTCAAGGATTTTCTGAACACGTTTAAGAATTTCCCGAGGAAAAGCCGGTTTAAAAAGAACATCGGAGGCACCCAACTCCCGTATTTTGGCCTCACTACCGGCTCTGGAGAGGCCACTCAATACCAGCACTGGCAGGTCTATTTTTGCTTCCTGGCGCAGCCAACGTAAAAAACCCATTCCATCTAAGACAGGCATCATCATATCAAGGATAATTAGATCGGGCCTTATAATTTTCAAACGATCTTGGCCTTCTTTTCCGTTAATGGCTTGGAAAACTTGATAGCCGCCATTCCTCTCCAGGTATCTTGCTACAAGCGTTCGCAAAAACTTATCGTCATCAATCATCAAGATTTGTTTGACTGCTTGTTCGTCACTCATTGTTATATAAACCCCCTTAAACGTAGTTCAAAAAACATGCCTTGACCCACACTACTTTCAGCCTTTAGGCTACCTCCCCAAACCGTAACCGCAGGAATAGCCTCACGAAGAGCCTTGAATTTATCTGGAACTTCAGTTCCGTCAGAAAACATGAGAGAGTCATCGTCATCTACAAGCAATGAATGACTGCTGACTTTTCCGCCATCCTCATCAAACAGGTATTGTTGAAAACGCTCATTGGGAACACCAAAGCCAGTATTTTTAAAAGTATAAGTTATCCACTTCTCCTCCTCTTGCAGTTCGATGGTAATCTGGGTATTTTCAACGGCATCATCAATAAGCAGCTTGAGCATATCGGTGATTAACAAAGTGAGTCCCTTGGGGGATGCGTACACAAGGCTCACCAAATCGGGTAGATAACTTTGCAATTTGAGCTGTCGCTCGACAGCCGCTTCGGCTAACATGCCCATCGCCTCCAAGACAGGTTCTTGAGCATCGACGGGATAAGTTTCGATTGTAACTGGTTTTGCGGCATCTATCTGAACATTCAATTGCTTTTCCACCTCAGTCAGAATTTCCATATGTTCTTCGACTTTTGTCTCTATAATGTCAGTTACCATATGTATTTCTTCATCGCTTACCCCCTCACTGCCCAATAATTGGGTCGCTGTCATAATCGACTGCATATCATTGCGAAATTGGAAAATCAGTCGCTCCGCGATTTGCTCCTTGAGCGTACTCAGTAATTTCATTTGAGTAATATCAAATAATTGGCATAATATACCTTGTTTGATCTCTGACTCTGTGCCCCCAACCATCTCTTGATAAGAGAAGTTTTGTAGATGGAGGACAAAAAATCGCTCAACACTTGCGGCGCTTAATGTCACCAGTCGCACTATCGTGCCCTGTTTAAACAGAATATCACGGAAATTTTGCCGTGCTTGTTCCGTCTCAACCTTTAAGAGGTTACTTATCAAATCCAAGGCACTCTTCTGGTGTTCTGTCAGTCCAAAAATGTGTGACAAGTGATTCATACTCTTATTGACTCTGAGCGCCGTGCCAAACACATCATAGAGAATTGTCGCAGTTTCCAAGTCATTGATGATATTTTCTAAAAAAGACAACTGGTGTTCTAATGCGAGAATAGACTTATCTAGTGTCTTGTAAAGCAGTTCGTTACTTTCAAGATGATGAACCGCTTCGCCGCGTGACTGCCCCTGTTGCCGATGGTAAAGTGACTGACTTATCTGCTTAGCAAAATCGTTGACTTCCTCATCAAATTGATAGTGGTCATGTCGTTTTGCTGTCTCGATAGCCATTACCAAAAATCCCAGCACATCACCACCAAAGATCAAGGGCATCAAGTATTGCTCTTCAGCTACGTCAACCGGTTTGAGTAAGGGTTTGTTTAAACGAAACAAATATTTTTTCCTGATTACCGTCGTGTAAGGTTCTCTTTTGTAGTCACGTTGCTCTACATCCGCCAAAGAACAACCCAAGGCTTTGACTTCCTCAGCACTGTTTAAACCGGGCTTCCATTCCAAAATAATCAGACGGTTTAAATTCAGAATCTGATTGACCATGACAACAAGCTGTGCCCAATATTCTGTGGTGGTAAAATGTTCCGCTTGTATTTTACTCTCAAGTTTAAACGAGTTATCCACCAGCGTATCGTGCAATTGCGTATTGGTTGTGACAATTTTCTTATGAAAAAGAAACCAATCCATAAACCATTGGGCAACGATCATTTCCAAAAAAGGGAACAAAATGTTGCTGGCATACAGTAGCCAAGCCAATATGATATAAATGCATATTAAAATCGATGTCAATTGCCAAGATGGTTCAATCTTCAGCCAACTGTAGAGGATAAAGCTTATTGCTATCGGGATTAACATCCACAAAAACGTCATCTTGGCATCAAAGGTGGTGAAGTGCCTCTCATTCAACAGCGTATTCAAAGCCAGCATCTGGTATTGGGGCATTGAAATCGTCACATCATGGGTCATTGTCAGTGGGGTATGCAAGCCGGGGAATTCGCTGGGGTGTGTCAAGCCAATTAGGACGCTACGTTGATCGACTAACTCACTCACCAAGTCGCCTGCGAGAACTCTCTCTAGCTTGAGTTTGGGCAACCAATCCAGTCCTCTACCAAAGTGAACGCGGTACTCGGCTTCAGAAAATTGAAGGGTTTTCCCTAAAAAGTGCTGTGCCGCAACGACTTCAAGGGCAGGATAAGATTGTCCATTTATCTGAAACGCACTATATTGTTTACTGTGGACACCATAAGTCTGCGGCGGAATATCCACTAAACCAAAGTCAATTTCACAATCGGCGGGAAGCGGTTCAAGCTGCAATGAACGGGCAAAAAACACATTGCCATATTGTTTGGCTTGACAATAAAAAGCACTGGAAACGCCCTGAGGCATGAAGCTAAAAACCACTTGTTTAGCATTTTTCTGTTCTAAAATTTCCAGCAATTTCAACCAGGTTTGATCGCCCTGTTCACGAGTTTCATGCGGTGCCTCAATGAGTAGCACCTTGGTGTGAGTTTGGGAAGTAAAACGTTCAAAAATATCGTAGCCCCATTCATCCAGCACTGCAAATGTACCCAAAAAAATTAAAAGGGTTACACTGATAGCTATTAGCAGGGCATAAAAACTTAAAAAATATGTGTTCTTCATAAATATGTGATGTGCAAGGTACGCCTTGCACTCCTGAGCCTCAATAAGTTAAGGAGAATGGTAAGTAAGTTCGTAGTAGGCGATTTATCGCCTATTTCTTTGTGCCGAACGGAGTAAAGAAATCCGATTTTTTGGAAAAATCGGATTTCTCACCGTGATGAGATTAAAGAAATCCGATTTTTTTTGGACGTCCAAGATAAATCTTGGACTCCTATTTTAACCGCCAATTCGCCAATTTCGCACTGAGCCACCCCCCTTTCTGACGCTTATTGAGTTTTTGCAACTCTAAAGCGGCTCTTTGATAACTGACGCGCTCGCTTGCCAAGTCTTTATAAATCTGATCAGCTTTTTTACGGCGTTTCACCGCATCACCCGCATCTAAAAAGGCTTCAAGCCATTCGATCAATGTCTGCCAAAAGCCACCCGTTTGACTCTCACTTTCCCCCTGTGTATTAATTTCAGTCATCGCCCGTTTTAGGTTGTCGAGTATCAACATAAAATGAGCTTGAAAGTAGGCGCGTTTACCTATTTCCGTCTCTTTGACTTGGGCTATCGTTTGGCGCACATATTCTTCACTCAGGGGACCATATTCTTGGAAAGAGACTAGCGCATTTAATCCCTCTTCCGCAATGCGTAAGCTCTGGCTTTTTAATTGGCTAAGCGCCTTGTAACAAGTTTCCCATGCCTGCCAGCGATACACAAAATCAAGCCCCGTCCCTTTAATGTTTTGCATACCCATAATACGGTTATGAAAACCCGGCGGCGTGTGTGTACCAATACGTTTGATAATTTGATTGCCGGGAGTATAGGGATCGTGAATAACAACCAATTTTTGTTCAAACCATTGCCAGAGTAATCGACGAAATTCTTCGTCTAATTCGCTATGCTGAGCTTGCGTAGCATTTTCTAGCTTAGCCGCCAGTTCTTTATAAGACTTGTAATTTTCCAGGTCTTGTTTAAGACGCTCAAAAATGGCTTTGGCATTGTCAGCATCTACCGACAAACTCTCATACAATTTTTGAGGTTGCTGCCACAAGCTCAATAAATGCTCGAAGTCGCCTTGACTATTGAGCATGACACGCAAACGTGCCTGAATATGTTCTTCAGTAATGGGTATGCGAAAAGCACGCGCTGCCTTTGTCAGTGCTTGGGTATCATCGGACCATAGCGTTTTTTTAATAACATAATCTTCCCAAACTTCACGAATATAGCCAACCATACCCGTTAAATTGGTGCCGACAAAAAAATGCTGATCAGCACTAATGTCTTCTACCAAAAGGCTGGCAAAAACGCGAGAGCGAGCAATGCGATCAGCGCGATTGTTGACCAGCGTACTAATCCAAACATCGGGCTCCTTTTCAGGGTCTTGATCAGCCAATCCCATCCGTGTCCAGTTATTCAAACAACCAAAACGCTCATTGGCAGACATACCCATGAGAAATTCCAGTCTGCGGGTTTGCAGCGGCGCAATAGGATAGCTTTTTAAAACCCCTATGTCCAGCACGACGCGATCCGCCATCTCTTTGAGCGCAAAATCCGCCGGGACACCTAACTCATCGCCCACTGCCAACACCAAGGCAATATTATAAGGATGCTCCTCATAAGGAAAACGTTCTAGCACATCAGGCGTCAACAGTCCAGCTTGCAACCAATTGACAATGCGTAAGCCGGTTTTAAGTTCATTGGCTGCCGCCTGCAATATCGGCCACATTTGTTCTTCACTCGTCACCAAAGTGGCATGACGTGGAATAAAATTGGTCATCACTTGGGGAATATTAATGCCAGCCGGACCTTGTAAATCTTCATGGTCAGGATAAGTATTAGTTATCGTAGAAATATCATCGCGTGTCCACTGTCTTTGCAAGATTTCCACATAAGCCGGCGTGAGCCCCATACATTCCCACAAGAAAATGTCCATATTCATCTTGTCCGCCAAGCGCAACACATTATAGTGTTCCCAAATAGTCGCTTTATCGTAGGGGCGGAATAAAAACATTTCGCGGGTGGCATCGAAAGGATCGGCATACAAAAACATAGCCTCGCAGCCCGTCGTTTTGGAAAAAATACTATAGCCCAAGGCATTGAGCATAGCCGCTTTGATGCGCTCCGTGCCCGATTTACCGCGTGTGCCCCAGCCGCCAATCACTAAAGGAATATTAGCGCGAGTGCGGTTGAGCAAATGGTTAGCATATACATGTGTTGTAACAAAGAAAGCCAAGGCGGCAGCACTAAAAATCGCCAAATCTTGAAAGGTATTTTGATACACTGAAAAAAAGTATTCAGAAATGCGTTGCCAGATTTCTTGAAAATCGCCAAAGGGCAGCACCAGCGGGAAAAACCGTTGCACTGACTGATCTGAGCGGAAATCTGGCAATGTTGGGTAAGTGTGATTTTTATAATCTACCCTAAAGCCCAAATTTTGCACTTCTTTAATATAAGTATCCACCGGCGTTTGGCTTTTCTCTTGCCAATTGCGTAGATGGGCATAGTGGCTAAAATGCCAAGTCAATTTCCAATCCACGATTCGCCGTCGCCACCAAGATTTTGGTGCTTGAACGGTAGTAATCCCCTCACTGGTGTAAATCTCTAGTGCCCCTTTGTGTAGGCAATCAATGAGTTCATCAACCAAAGGCAAGTAGGGACGCCAATCTGCATCGCTTCCGATCAATAAAGGCTCACCCGGCACTTTCGTTTCAGCAACTTCACTGAGTATGCCAGAGGGTATGCGTAATTGACCGGAAAAATGTCGGCCTGTCGTATGCGGAAATGCTTGACGTTTATCGGGGGAAGGGTGACGGAATTCGTGTATCAGTCGCCACCACCGAAAACCAAAGCGATGCCCACGAATAATGGTCTTGTTAAACCAATTTCGCTTAATATCATAACCAAAATCTGCTTGACTTATCACCGCCAACACTCTAGCCAAGGTGCTTTCGTCATAAGAAGGTTTTCTGGCTAAACGTTGAGCTTGCGCTGGTTTAACTGTCTGGAGTTCCTCTTGTAAGCGGCTCCGCAGTACACGGGTTTCCGGTTCCATGTCACACCACAAGCGCTCGGCTGCCTGTGCCGCCCAGCGCCGTACAGCTGTTGGCTTGTCAGATGCACAATGAATTTCCTCTATTTTTTTGAGCAGCGTCTCTTGCCACACAATGGCTTGCTCGGCAGAGCTCTCTATCAGTAAAGCGGTGGCATCTGTCGCAAGTTTGAGCCCCACCCGCAATACAAACTTATCCTTGTCATTGCTTAAACTGTCAACGAGTAACTGCAACAAAAAGGCATTGAGTTCGGCTCTAGGCAACAAAGAAAGGATTTCCAACAGCGCGGCTGCCCTAACAGCGGCAACCTCGTCCTCGCATACCAATTGGCGCAAATATATCTGCACTATATCAACGGGTGCCGCTACCAATGTTTTAGCCAAGGCTTGACGCACAAAAGGGCTGGTATCTTTGACAATGACTGGAATAAGCTCAAGGAGTTCGGGCAGCCGTTGTAAATTTCTACCCCACAAATGCACCGCCTGTTGACGCACAAACAAATCATCGCCATCGCCGGGCTCAGTGAAGCGTTTTTTTAAAATCACTGGCAATGACTGGATCGAGAAAGTGTCCAGTAAATTAAGTGCTTCACACTGAATCCAAACATTCTCTTGGTAATCCACGCAAGCGCGATAAATATATTGCAGCGTCGAGCTGCTAACACTATCTTCTTGAATTTGCTCAGGTAGTTGTTTTAAACATTTGGATAGACAACGAAGTGCCTCAATGCGTACCCGGGTATCACCGGGATATTGAAGCAAAGGTTTAATGGCGTTTTCCAAATTGAGACGCTCTTCGCTCAAGACGATACTTGCCAAAACACCTAGCCTTTTTAGGAAAAAAGCGAGTCGGCGTTCACTCATTTTCAAATGACGTTGATAACGCCCCGCCACCGCATCTTGTCCAAACCAGCGTGAAAAAGCCTTATTATCTCCATGGATATGCCGCTTACTGGCGCCGAGTGTTCGCGCATAGTCAAGGATATGCTGTCTTTTTTCATTGATATTGACCGTATTACTATAGTGCTTGTTAAACTGAGTGTACTGCTCGCGCCGTCTATCAATGTTGCTTAACTCTTGTTTGAGCCGATAGCAGAGAAATTTGACAAGGGTTTGCCGAGAGACGGCTCTCTCATGGGGTTTCAACCACGCCCGATATTCACGGAGCAAAGGTTTAACTAATTTGGCTTCAGCCTTGAGCCAATGGGGATGAATGCCCTCTTCAATCAAGGCACGTATGGCTTTATTATTTGAGTTTAGTTTGAATATCATATAGTTTAAAGGTATTCGGCGGGTGCGAGCCCAAGATACCGGCACCACTCCCTATTTTTCCAGCAACACTTCTGTTGCTTTTTCATTTCCATCACGTATAAAAACCAATTCCACCTTGTCACCCGCCTTAAACTTCCCCAAGGCGGCTACATAATCATAGATGTTATTGATTTGGACAGAACCCAATTTGATGATGATGTCGCCACTTTGCAATCCCGCTTTGTAACCCGGACGGTTTTCTCTGACGGCATCCAAGAGCAAACCCTTACCGGTAAAAGCATAATCAGGTACAACACCTAAGCTGACCTTAAATTTGGAGCGTTTTTTGCCAGGTTTCAGAGAGGTAAATGCTAACTTATCAGCACGACGATCAATTTCTAAAACGACATCACGGACAAATTTGATGATCTTTTCTTGTCCCATGTAGTTCAATCGCCAAAAATCATCGCTTGAACGATTATAATAATCGTGTGCCCCTGTGAAAAAGCCCAAAACTGGAATCTCTTTGTCATAAAACGAACGCTGATCGCTGGTACCAGGCTCCTCTTTTTGTTTAGCCAGAACAAATGGATCAGTTTTGTTGATTTTATCAAGTATCTCCTCCCAGACAGGGCTTGTACCAACACCTTGAATGATCAACTGGTTTTCCCTTAAATGCCCGATCATGTCCATATTGAGCATGGCAAGCACATCTTTGAGTGGATGATTGACATAATATTTTGAGCCAATCAGCCCAAACTCTTCAGCCGAAAAGGCGATAAAAAGCAAACTATGTTCAAGTGGTTCTGATTGGCTCGCAAAATATTGGGCCAATTCCAAAATACCTGCTACTCCAGAAGCGTTATCATCCGCCCCGTTATGTACTTTTTGATCGAGCGAACCGATATGATCATAGTGAGCGCCAATAATGATAGTTTTATCCGTCTTACCGGGCATAAAACCTACAACATTGCGAGTATTGATTTTTTTGCCTACATCATCTTTATATTCAAACACTTGAAAATAGGACGGCTTATCGCCAATGGGTTCTAATCCATATTCAGCAAAACGATCCGCAATGTAATGGGCTGCATATTCAATACCATCAGTCCCGGGAAAGCGCCCCCTCAAGCGATCATCCGCCAAAAATCGGACATGGTGAAACAATTCTTCGGCTTTGATTTCATAGGTTTGATGATAATGGCTGACTTCTGGCACAATTTCCCGCACATCATCTACCCAATCAGCGATAAAAATATTGGTTTCGCGTGGATGCTCATTATTTCGATTAGAACCCCACACCAGTTTTTTGCCATCCAATGAAAACATGGGAAAACCATCAAATTGGGGCGTGTAAGTAATGCGCTCCAAACCGGAGCCGTCAATATTAATCATATAAAGATCAAATTCACGTCGATCATCAATATTAGAAGAAAAGATGATTTTTTCACCGGAAGGATGAAAATAGGGCCCAAAAGAGGCTTTGCCTAAATGCGTCACCTGTTGTTGATTTGAGCCGTCAGCATCCATAACAAAGATTTCAAGCTTGCCCGGACGAATCATATCCTCTTTAAGCAAACGTTGATAATCTGCTAAACCGTCAGGATCATTATCAAAGCGACTGGCACGCCACACAATTTTTGAGCCGTCTGGAGAGAAAAAGGCGCCGCCATCATAGCCGGGCGTATTGGTCAATTGTTTGAGATTTGAACCATCCAAATCCATTGACCATAATTCAAGATCGCCGCTACGTGTACTCGTAAATACGATTTTATCCCCTCTGGGCGAAAGTACGGCTTCAGCATCGTAGCCGGGTGTATTGGTCAATTTTTGTACCAGATTGCCCGCCATATCTGCTTTATAAATGTCATAATCGGGATACAAAGCCCAAACATAACCTTGACTCATATCCACCGGCGGTGGACATTCAATACTGGTTCTTTTTTCTTAGCCATCCTTGGACACCTATCGCCAAATAGGTGAAGTTTCCATGATAATTCTCTGTCTGTTGATAGCAGAAGCTGCAACTAGACCACAGGATGGCCAGTCTCATCCGGTCGGCGACAACGCTCTAGCAAGATTTGCTTCACCTTCGTAAAGGGAAGCCAGCGATGAAGTTCCTTATCATCTAATCTAGCTTTCACATTGAGCGCTGCATTTTGATCCGCTTGCATAACCGCCCCCTAAGCTCCACGGCACAATGAAGTAGGATGGGTAGCCATTTCCTAGGATTACCCACTAGGACAACAACTACCTTCCTCCGAACCCAACGTGCTACTTTCATAGCATTGGGCTCTCCCGAGTAACATTTTTAAGCCTGTAACTCTAAAGGGTCTTTGCTAGTCATCCGACTAAACCCCTCATTTTTATAGGCCGTGACTCCTGCAACCCTTCCCCTTCTCCCACTATTAATGGGACGTATCTAATGTCAATGACAGTTAGCCGAGTACTACGATTGCTCCGTTATCGTAGGGATTACTCCCCTTAGACAATCCCCTAGTTAATATAACTCTGAAACACTGTACTTAGGTTCCCTTTTCGTCCGTTTCATCGAACGATGATGAGGCGATTGCCAGATACTTAGTTTTTGTACATGTTCTCCAAAAACTATGGCAATCATACGCTTTCAGGTGTACTTGCGTACCGCTTCTCATTTGCGACCTGAGACTGGGGTTTAAGCAATTCGGCTTTAACCATATACAGTTTAGCTGAATAGCATCTTGAGGCAACACCGCCCCTCACTACCCTTTTCACAACATGCTACTGTTCCCTTTGGCTTTCACCATCAGGTAAGTTGCTGCTTTATATCCTTTGTATCAGGATAACATTTCCTTATGTATCAGAGTTATACCCTCTTAGGGCGCACAC
>JBDLJY010000235.1:0-10266 GCA_039714115.1 Pseudomonadota bacterium
ATATGATGAAATATCAAAGTATTCACTAGAGCAATATGGTAATAAGGCTTATGTGAATTCACTTGTAATACGCAAATTTGCACATAACGCTTGTGATTTAATCATCACAAATACCCCTCCAAAGAATTACTTTGCATCTTGTTGCATTAACTTATCCGAAAGAAATATTTCAGCTTATATCGTTGAGACAGATGAAAAGATAAAAAGTCGTACAGAATATGATGAGCGCCCGATTCAAGTAGCAACTCTTATTAAAGACAAATCAATAATACAACAAAATAAAGTTATTGGTTATTCTCCAATAGAAATACTTGTATCAATGACGAAGTATTTACATTATCAAATAATGCCTGAACCAAAAGAAGGTAAATGGATTTTTGTACAATTAGATATTGAATGCCCACTTGAGAAGGAAGGTTTGTTTACTGTTAGCATAGAGCAATCTATTCCGGGGCGTTTCTCTGCTAGTAGTATTACTCAAGCGGGTAATCATATAGGGTTTATTAGGTTTTCAGTGGGACAATCATGATAGGTATAAAAGCCATAGCAAGTTATATTCCTGAAACTGTTAGGAATAATTACCAGCAAGCAGAAAGCTTAGGAGAAAAAACATCCTTTATTGATAATAAGATAGGCGCCATTTCATTACCCATAATGAATGAGGAAGAAGACACTTCTGACTTAGCCGTCTTCGCCGTGCTAAAATTATTAGAGGAAAATAATGTAAGTGCGGAGCAGATAGAGTGTTTGGTCATAGTAACACAAAACCCTGATGGGAGTGGTTTGCCACATACATCTGCCATTGTTCATAATAAGCTTGGGCTGTCGAAAAAAGTGGCCGCTTTTGATTTATCGTTGGGTTGCTCCGGATATGTATATGGCCTAACAGTTATTAAGGGCTTTATGGAGGTGGCAAATTTAAAATGTGGGATACTGGTTACAGCAGACCCTTATTCTAAAATAATAAATCCAGAAGATAAAAATACAACTCTCTTGTTTGGTGATGCTGCGACAGCGACATTATTGGATGATGAACCTAAATTAAGTTTAGGACGTAGCATTTTTGCAACTGACGGTTCGGGTGCGAATAATCTACAGGTAAAACAGAATGTGCTTCATATGAATGGTCGACAAGTCTTTAACTTTGCGGCAATTGAAGCGCCTAAACAGATAGCAATGTTACTTAAAAGTGAAGGAATAGAGTCTACTGATATAGACTGCTATATACTTCATCAAGGCAGTAAATTCATTGTAAAAACAATCTCTTCAAAATTTGAAGAAGTCAGTTCGCGCTTCTTATGTGATATAAAAAAGACTGGAAATACAGTTTCATCATCAATTCCGCTTTTATTGGAAAAGATAATTGCTGATATGAATATAAATACCATACTCATAAGCGGGTTTGGCGTAGGTCTTTCTTGGGCATCAATGATATTAAAACGTCATTAATAATCAGGTAATTCAATATGATTTTGACTACAAATGAAGTTAGACAAGCAATCGAAAGAGCAAAGATTGTGATGAGTGTAGATTATCTTGCAGATGATATGAAGTTTGCAGATGCAGGAGTAGATTCACTGGATATGTTTAATGTGATTCTTGAAGTACAAAAAGCTGCCTCAATAGAAATTCCTGATGATGATATTGACAGTCTTGAGTCGATTGAGAAGATAGTTTCTTATCTTCAAGAGCGAGGATAAATTTAAAATGGTTTCCTATACATCTAGGCGCTTCCAAGCAGGTGATGAAGAGGCTATTAATGGTCTATATGAAAAAATAACCGGTAGAAAACGTTCTATAGAGCAATATAGATGGCAGTGGCAAGAAGCGCCAGGTGGAAAAGGTGAAATTTGGCTGATTGAAGCGGAAGATAAAACGGGTAAGCGATTAATTGGACATCATGGATTGATGCCGATCCGCTTTACGTGTGGTGAGACTAATCTCATAGTTGGTAAAACTGAGAATACGATGGTCTTAAAAAATTCTCGAAAAAAAATATTATATCCCCGTTTTGAGCAACGTTTCTTTCGTGAATATCAATCACGCTTTGATGCTTTTTTTTCTACGATGGGACCTCAAGCTGCTATACGTATGCGAAAGGCTCTGGGATATTCGGAGACAGGTAAATGGGAAATTTATACTTGGAATTTTCAATATGGATCTGCGATCAAATACTATTTGGAAAAACAACTGGGTAATCAATCAAAAATTCTTAGGGCACTTTCATTAATTCCATCTATATCACGTACAATTAAGTCAGGTGGTCACTCAATTGTGGATATATTAGATAATTCAGAGGCTGCTAAACATCCATTCTTCGAGACATTTTGGAATAATGCACGAAATGAACTATCAGTAGCTCCGCGTAGAGATAAGGAGGATTTAGAATGGAGATTTTGGAATAACCCATATAATACTTATAAAACAATCCTATTTTCTTTTGATTGCGGCGCACAAGGATACGCAATAGTCAATATTAGTAATAATAAGTTTTTCATTCTTGAAGATATCCATGTCTCTCCTATGAAAAGAGAGCTATGGATGTTGGCCTTAAAAGACTTAGCCGTTTGGTGTATAGATGAAGAAGCAGCATGGTTAAGATATATTACAACCTCTGATGGACACCCTAAAGAAATATTAGATTTATTTAGAGAACTGTTTGATATGGGGATAGTATTAAGAACGCGAAAAGCATGTATAAAAAAAACTGATCAGTATATGCCTCGTTGTATTTCTCCTTCTTCAAGCTTGAAAATATCCACAAGTGATTGGAATATTACAGGTATCCTATTTGAGGGGCGCAAATAACATGCTAAAAATCACCACACCCCTCAATCTACAATCAGCGCGTCAATACATCCTAAACGTCTTACTAACAGAATTTATAGGCATATCATTTATCACAGAAATAAAAAATGTCAATAGCATACAAATTTATTATGAAAATAAAACCTTAACTATGTTAAAAAAAATCCAATTAACTAACTTCATCTCTTTTGGTAAAACTGAAGTCGATCTTGAAAGTATAAATATTTTAATCGGAGGCAATGGCTCCGGTAAAAGTAACTTTATTAGTTTGTTTACTATGCTCAATTACATTCATATAGGCAGACTGAGAAATTGGGTTATTAATAAAGGTGGATTTGATAATATTATTTATAATGGTATTCAAGAAAATGAATCTATCAATCTTAGATTTTTATTTGATGCACAATTCCAAAATATTTACGAACTTTCACTAAGAGCAACTGAAGAAGACTATATTGTGGATGCGGAGAAGTTTGGCTTCTGGAAATATCAAGAGAATTCAAATCCATTTTTTCAACAACAAGAAACTAATCAAAAAGAAACCAAATTGAAATATCTTGCCGATAGAAAAAGTGAGATTCCCTATTACATTTATTCAACTATTAAAGGTTGGAAAGTTTTCCACTTTGATGATGTGAGTGCAAATAGTAATAAGAAAAGGCTACAAAACATAGAATATGGCTACCCTTTGCATCAGGAAGGAGATAATATTGTTGCATTTTTGTATTATCTTAAACAAAATTATATTGACTATTATGACCAAATCGTAGAAACAATTCGTTTAGTAACGCCTTATTTCGATGACTTTATTCTTGAACCAGAGCCAACTAATCCTAATCAAATCAAATTAAAATGGCGAGAAAAAAATAACTTAAAACAGTTTAATGCGGCTCTTATATCCGATGGCACGATTCGGTTTATTTGTTTATGTGCCTTACTTTTACAACCAACTCCCCCTAAAATGATCGTAATAGATGAACCGGAGCTTGGACTACATCCACTGGCGATTAGCTTGTTAGCAGAACTTATCAAAAAAGCCTCGCTCCGAACTCAAATTATTTTCTCGACCCAATCTGTGACACTCTTGAATCAATTTGAACCTCAAGACATTCTTGTGGTTGATCGCACTCCATCGGGTAGTCAAATTAACCGTTTGAATCAACAAGAATTACAAGAATGGCTGGATGAATATTCATTAGGACAACTCTGGGAAAATAATTATCTAGGAGGGCGTTATTGATGATTATTGTTCTTTGCGAAGGTCAAACTGAAGAACGATTTATTAAAGAAATTATTATACCAGCATTTTCACACCTTTATATTGTACCAAAAATCATTATGACTAAAGGAGGCAAAAAAGGTGGTAGTGTTCATTACGAAGATTTTTTAAAACAAGTTAAGATTATTCTTCGTAATAGTCAATTAACTCATTTGCTGACAATGTTTGACTTAGCAGGCATCCCCTCAAGCTGGTGGAATGGTATAAAAAGCAAATGCCCTAAACACCTGAATGATAAAAGAAATAAAGATATTAAAGACTTTCGATTCTATCCGGTATGGATGATTTATGAATTTTAAATATTGGCATTTATAGCACCAAAAACAACGGGTGAAGTAATAGGCAAGCAGTATATTTCCTCGTTAGAAAAAGTCTTAAAAAATCATCAACATAATCCAGAAGCGATTGATAATAATAATTACCCTTCTAAGCATTTAGAGCAAATTTGTGGAAAACATGGCTATCAAAAAACGATGGATGGTATTCAAATTGCCAAAAGACTGAGTTTGCAACAACTTAAAACTGCCAAAAGCTTTGCAAGATTACTTAATAAATTAACAGATAAATAGATAAACGATTAGCATCATATAGCATCATACAGCAAACCAATTAAAATAACATGCTAAAAATAATTACCCCCCCCAACCTAGACTCACCACGTCAATACATCCTAAATGTATTACTAACAGAATTTTTAGGCATCTCATTCAGCATTGAAGTTAAAAATATTGATACCATACAAATTAGTTATGAAAATACTACTTTAACTATTAGTGATGTTTTTTTTCAACAAGCTGCTAATCATTGGTTGCAACCAGAAAGTTTGCCTCCGTTGCCTTTAGCCCAATGGAATGTTAGTGATGATATTGCTGATGTTAATTTGGTATCAAATTCTGTGCCGGTGATTTTTGGTGATGATGTTTATTTAATGAGTCAGGACAATGGTTTGCATTTGGGCTTGGACATTTTTGGCTCAGCCTTTTTCATGCTTAGTCGCTATGAAGAAGCCGTCAAATCTGAGCGTGATTCACATGACAGGTTTCCTGCCTCCGCCTCTTTAGCCTATCAAGCCGATTTTCTGCACCGCCCTATTGTCAACGAATATGTTGAAATTCTTTGGGCTTGTATGAAAATGTTATGGCCCCAGTTGGAACGCAAGCCAAGAAGTTTTCGGATGCTAGTTTCCCATGATGTGGATGTGCCCTTTGATTATCTATTCAGACCCCCTTCACTCTTAATTAGACGCATGACAGCTGATATTCTTATGCGGCATCGCCCGACTAAAGCTGTGAAAAGTTTGCTAAACTGGATTCAAGTCAGAGTACTAAATAATGTAACGGCTGATCCCTGTTATACTTTTGACACCATCATGGATATTTCAGAAAAGCATGGTTTAAGCAGTGCTTTCTACTTTATTGCTGACCATAGCACCGATAAAATGGATGGTTTGTACTCCATAACACACCCTGAAATTCGCCGCTTGCTTAGGCATATCCATGCTAGAGGACATGAAATTGGGCTACATACCAGTTATAATACATATCGTGATCCAGTACAGACAGCTAAAGAATTTGAAATCCTCAAACAGACTTGTGAAGATGAAGGTATTCAGCAAACGACATGGGGTGGGCGACAACATTATCTCCGTTGGGAAACACCTACCACTTTTCGCAATTGGGATGCTGCTGGTTTAGACTACGATACCACCTTATATTTCGCCGATCATGCTGGTTTTAGGTGTGGCACCTGTTATGAATATTCGGTTTATGATGTGGTTAAACAGCAGCCGCTTAAATTGCGTGAACGTCCTTTAATTGCTATGGAATGTACTGTTATTGATGAACGTTATATGGGATTGGGTACGGGTGAAGCGGCTTTTGAAGTTTTTCAGTCGTTGAAAACGGCTTGTCAACAATTTAATGGAGACTTTACGCTATTGTGGCATAATAGTCGCTTGGTTGAGGTGGAGGAGCGGAGAGTGTATGAGGCAATCCCTTGTGGTTGCCCAATTAATGAATTAACGAGTTAGGTATTTAAAAATGTTACAAACATTTAAAGCAAATTTAAATGGCAATCAGTTGGAATGGTTGGATGATCAGCCAGTGCCTATAACTGATAAACCGAGAAAGGTTTATGTGGTTTTACTTGAAGAACCGTTAGAAAATAAATCTATGAATCAAACAACATTGGCAGCACTTAAAGAAATTGAAAACGGAGGCGGACAAGTTTTTGAAAATGTTGATAAATTATTTAAGGATTTAGATGAGTAATGAAACATATTCGACGCTCTACTCAATTTAAAAAAGATTATAAACGCAGTAAAAAATCCGGTAAAAATATAGCTGAATTACAAAAAGTCATTCATCAGTTAGCGACTGGTAAATCGCTTGATCCGGTTTATCAGGATCACGCCTTGCTTGGAAATTATAAAGGTTGTAGAGAATGCCACTTAGAGCCAGATTGGTTATTGATTTACAAAACTGAAGAAACTGAATTAGCGTTAGTACGGACTGGTTCGCATTCTGAGTTATTTTAAACATAGCAAATAATGGGCAACAGAATTGCCATTACATAAATTATGTATAAAATTCAACTACTAACAATGCGCCCTGCCTCAATTCATCAAAGCGGCAACGGTTTCTCGCATCATTCAGCAACGCACTGATATAAGTGAAATATTGGTTCATACCGGGCAACATTATGATAATAATATGTCTGAGGTATTTTCCCAACAATTCTGAGTCAGTCAGGGATGGTGGGCAACGTGTTTTTGTTGCCCACCCTACATATTCTTTATTACTGACCATAGCACCGACAAAATGGATGGTTTGTACTCCATAACACACCCAGAAATTCGCCGCTTGCTTAGGCATATCTATGCTAGAGGGCATGAAATTGGGCTACATACCAGTTATAATACATATCGTGATCCAGTACAGACAGCAAAAGAATTTGAAATACTCAAACAGACTTGTGAAAAAGAAGGTATTCAGCAAACGACATGGGGTGGGCGGCAACATTATCTCCGTTGGGAAACACCTACCACTTTTCGCAATTGGGATGCTGCTGGTTTAGACTACGACACCACCTTATCTTTCGCCGATCATGCTGGTTTTAGGTGTGGCACCTGTTATGAATATCCGGTTTATGATGTGGTTAATCAACAGCCGCTTAAATTACGAGAGCGTCCACTAATTGCTATGGAATGCTCCGTGATTGATGAGTGTTATATGGGATTGGGTAATGGCGAAAAAGCTTTGGAAATTTTTCAACAATTGAAAAACACCTGTCAACAATTTCAGGGGGATTTTACGCTGTTGTGGCATAATAGCAGGTTGGTTGAAGTGGGGGAGCGGAGGTTGTATGAGGCAATATTGTAGGGGCAATCCATTGTGGTTTGTGCATATAAAAAACCATGACAAGTTCAGATTATTAAGCGATTAATTGATGAAAGCTGAGTTAAGGTGGGAGTCAATACAAAAACAATTTAGAATAAAGTTAAGTAAAAAAGTGTTTGAGTAGAATATATTATGCGTATTAGCCCGTTTGAACAACAAATCATTAAACAAAGTATTTATGCACTTGATCGTAACGCCGAGATTGTTCTATTTGGATCAAGGACCAATGATGCTGCACGAGGTGGAGATATTGATTTATTAATTATTTCTAATCACCTCAAACGCCACCAGCTTGGAAAAATACGATGGCAACTGTGGGAAAAATTAGGAGAACAAAAAATTGACCTCGTACTTTCTGATACGCAATTATCAAATACCTTTGCAAGGGCTGTTTTTCAAAAGGGAGTTATACTGTGACAGAAGTAACTAATCTTCAAATACTGAAAGAAAATCAGGCCGCGATGAACAGTGCTATTCAATGGCTAGAACGTTCTTATGGCTTATGTAACCAGATTGGGGTCAAACCGGACTATACGGATGATGAATATGATACTTTTGAGACTTTAACCAGTCGCTATGCCAGAGCGATTGATCTCATTGTACGCAAAGTGCTAAGAACAATTGATATTGTAGAGTTTGAACAACCGGGTACATTAATCGATACCGTGAACCGTGCGGAAAGACGAGGTTTGATAGATAGCGTCAATTCATTACGCGAAATGACCGACTTGCGAAACGAAATTGCTCATGACTACATTAAAGCAGAACTCATTGAAACTTTTGAAGAGACACTAAAGCAAACTCTTTATGTCATTGAACTTGCTAAACGCATTGACAACTATATTGTTGCACATAATTATGTAGATGCAGAGTAAACTTGGACTCCTTAAACCCGATAAACCCCATACATGAAACTACTAACAATAATAGATGCACGTAGTTTTAGGTGTGGCACCTGTTGCGTGAACGTCCTTTAATTGCTATGGAATGCTCCGTGATTGATGAATGTTATATGGGATTGGGTAATGGCGAAAAAGCTTTGGAAATTTTTCAACAATTGAAAAACACCTGTCAACAATTTAAGGGGGATTTGACGCTGTTGTGGCATAATAGCAGGTTGGTTGAAGTGAGGGAGCGGAGGTTGTATGAAGAGATTTTACATTGTTTTGGCATACTTTGATAAACAATGGTATCTAGGATGCTATAAAGGAGTAGTAAGCTTATCTTTATGAGCGTGAGCCACCGAGGTGTTTTGTGCCGATGTCTCAGAACGAGGGTTCCAGTCCAAAAAGGAGCCTCGGCAGTGGCACGCAAGCTGGCTTGATAATAGCAAGGAAAATCTGACTCGTTTGATTGAGGGTTGGAGATGGTGAGTGTTCAGTTCGTTTTGGGGAAGCATTGATGCTAAGAAAATTTTCGTTTAGCCTGTTCTATCTGATCGCCTATGCTCTGATATTTTATGGGTATTATAAATTTATTGTACCAATATATGGTTATAGTGGCTTTAAATGGAATCCTGACAACATAAAGATAATCGAAGGGGTGCTGCTCACTGCGGTTTTACCATACTTTCTGCCGAAATATTTCAACAAACCATCTGATATTTTGTTGCACATACAGCTACTCTTTCCGATATTGCCAATGTTTGTATTATATGGTGCTGGGGGTGATTCTAGAGAATATTTATACTATACCGTGACGGCTTTTTTGCTAATGAGACTGATTGCGTCCAGACTTCACCTTAAGGCTATTCGTGTTACTAACCTATCGCCAATAATATTTCAGCGATTACTTTTAGCTATTTCGTGGTCTGTCATTGGATCAATTATTTTATTCGGAGGTATAAAGTATCTGAACTTTGATCTATCGAAGGTTTATGAGTTTCGTGCTGACGCTGCCGCTAATCTGCCCGGTATTTATGGCTATCTATCTTCGCTAACATCTAAAGTTCTTCTACCTTTTTCATTGTTGCTTGCCGTTATCAATAAAGATAGGTTTTTCGCACTAGCATCTATTGCAGGATCAGTGATGATGTTTGGGCTCATCGCACATAAAAGTCCATTGTTTTACCCGTTTGCGGTATTGGCCTTGTATTTTATTTTACAAACGAAAAATGTTATAAAGATGCTGCTTTATGGTTATTTGTTTATTGTAGGCATTTCACTTCTGGGATTTGCTGTTGGTGGACTAGGTGATTGGGTAGGAAGCTTAATGTTACGTCGTACCTATATAGTGCCTGCTCATCTTAACTATCTTTATTATGATTTTTTTTCTACAAGCCCATTTGTATTCTGGGCAGAGAGTAAAATCACCTTTGGATTGCTGGAATCCCCTTATAACATAAATATACCTCACCTAATAGGTAGGGAATATTATGACAACGATTTGACTGGCGCTAATACTGGCTGGATTGGTGCTGGCTACTCAAATGCAGGATTTTTTGGAATGTTAGTCTATGCGGCAATCATCGGTATTCTAATGTCACTTCTCGATAGCTATAGCAAATTCATAGATAAACGGATTATTGTTGCAATTATTGTTGCTCCGATACGTACTATAATGATGTCTTCAGATTTGCCAACCGCATTTTTAAATCACGGTGTCATCCTATCATTAATACTGTTTGCAATGTTCGCTCCTGTGAACCTCCCTAACACGAAAATAAGACCAGTTCGAGCGTCGCGTAATGAAAATCGCCCATCTAACTTCAGTTCACCAGCCACATGACATCCGCATTTTTCACAAACAGTGCAAAAGTCTCATGTCAAATGGCTATGAAGT
>JBDLJY010000236.1:0-10258 GCA_039714115.1 Pseudomonadota bacterium
AAGAAGGCAAGAAAGAAGGCAAGAAAGAAGGCAAGAAAGAGGAAAAAATAACAATTGCCCGTGCTTTACTGGATATATTAGATGACGAAACCATCGCTCTAAAAACCGATTTGCCCATAGAAGCCATCAAAGAATTACGAGCCGGCTCTTGTTGAAATATTCCGCTTAATTTAGCCTCATCTTTATCTGGTTCCCACGCTGGCGCGTGTGAACCAGAAAAAAATGGGCAAATCAAATAATAACCGATTGTGCCAATTGGGCACCCACTTATATTCCAATACCATCACGATCAACACTGCAAAGCCCTACGGTTAAAACGCAACCCACTCAAACCCAAGGGAGCCAAGCATCTTGCCCATTTATTAGAACATAAACTATTTTTCTCATTTAGCAAAGCTTAAACAACCGGGTATTTCCTCACTATTCTGTGGAATTAACCGTTTGGGTGATAAAGGTATAGCAACGATTGCAGAAAGCGAGTGTAGGGTGCGTCCCACGCACCGATGTAAAGGCATGAAAAGATGGTGATTATTTTTAAGTCGATTTTAAAATAGTTTGCGGAGCGGTTCGTAAGGTGGATATGCTCAATAATTGGGGTCAGAGTAACATTAATTACGGTCGTTTTCTTTCATATTAATTTTACTCTGACCCCAATTATTACAAATTAACGGGCTTGCTCTGATGACATAAAGCCGGCGCTGAATCTTGATCAATCCTCATTTGCCAAATCTCTGGAGAGTTTGAGTTTAAAACGCCCTTTAGACGACTGATAAGTTGGTATATCCAAGCTTGCCCATTCTGTTTAGACAGTCGCAAAAACTCAATTAATAAAGGTGTGGTTAATAAAACCCGAATATGATTTGCGATAATCTGGCTGGCTTGCATCACTATATCGGCTTTTGCGGCTCCCCAAAGTACAACAAATCCAAGTGTCGGAATCCAAAATAGTGGGTATTGGTAAATCATCAAAACTCGTTTGGCCTCGGAGTACCGCCGTTGCTGCCTGAGTTTCCAATACATTTTTGCATATCGCCATATCTGCTTAGGTTGATACTTTTTCCATCCTGATTCTTTCATTTAACCTTCTTTCTACTGCATCTCGTAAAATTTTTGCTAGTGTTGTTTGTTGCTTTTAGCCAACTTTTTAGCTTGCTCTAATATTGTAACTGACTTCCTGATTGTTTGGTTCGTCATCACCGTTTTTTTCGCTAAAATCGCTTAGTATAAAACTTTTTATTTTAGCATCGCGCTAAGCTACGTCACTCGTAGCTTTGGGGCGGCATCAAATATTAGAAAATATTTTATCTCGTATAGCACGAAAAAAAGTCTTGCATTCGCTGACGTATTTGATATAATAAAGATTATTTTAATATTTAAACTAATCGATACACAATTATCACTGTTCTAGTTCTAGGAGGAGAAAACGATGGCGCGATTAAGTATTCGTGAGGCATCCAAGAAATTCGGGTTGTCGCGGGCTAGATTGTATCAACTACTTAGCGATGGAAAAATTGAAGGCGAACATGCGACAAGATGTGGGCGGGCCGCCCGATCATGGATCGAAGAAAGTAGTTTGGCTTACCATATTCAAACAAGGAAAGAAAGGAAAGGCAAGGTCATCAAGGGTGATGATAAATATGTTTCGGTTCGTGACGCAGCAAAAGAGAGCGGCTATTCTCGCAAGCATATTTATCACTTGGCGCGAAAAGGCAGCATCGGAGTTAAGCTGAAAGAAAGCGGTTTGTTGATTTGTTTAAACGATTTGAAAAAAATGAGGAAGTGGCAACGAAGCTTATAGCTATAGCTTATAGCTATATATAACTTTTTTGGCAATAAAATGTTACATACTTATTGACTATAATGGCATGAGTCTTTATAATCAGCCTCAGTATTGCAAAAAAAATTTTTATAAAAATGTAACTGCTAATGTCCAACTTGTTTGACAACACTTGGCTATCAAACCTTTAGCGTTTTCTTAGGCTTCAACCGCGCCAGCGAGCGTGCCGGTAACAGGTTTTATCCTGACGGCTATAAAGTTCGGAACCGGCTTTATAACGAGTACTTAGGCAACCGTAGCGATGAAATTCATGAATCAGCTAAACAAGCTGCATTTGATGAAGCGCTACGTCGTCAAGAGCAATTTAATCTCTCACGCGCAGAACGTAAAAAAAGAGAGCGGGCCAATAACCTAAAAAAATCCCAACAAACGTTTGGCTCATTATCAAAAAGTCCAAGTGGCGGACAAGACGGTTACATCCAAGCAAAACAACTTAGCAATATTATTAGTCCGTTAATTAGTAATGGGCTTATCAGATTTGGATCGGACAACTGGCACGGCGAATATACTGCGCTCGGTTTATATGAAACTACCTCCTTGGCCACGCCGGATTTAAAAGATACCAATGACAAGCTAGTTTTTGCCGGTATTGAATTCCTATCTAATTCATCCGCACCAATTGTTAAAAGACAAGGGCGAAATAAGGATTTCTCTAAAGGTGCCAATAAGAGCGGCGCGTGTCACCCAATCGGATTTGAAGGACTTACATCTTCTTATGCCGGCACTATAGCTATATGCGAAGGTGCGGCAGACGGCTATCTTATCCATCACTATTGGAAAAGTCCCGTGGCTGTCGCGCTAGATGCGGGCAATATTTTAAAAGTCGCACGCGATTTAAAATCCATTTTTCCAAAGACAAAGATCGTCATTGTTAATGACAACGACAGAAAATATGCCAACAAGGACAATGGCGGTGTCTTAGCTGGCATGATTGCATCCTACGAGCTTGGATGCTACTTTGTCACGCCGGACTTTTCAGCTTTTGATGATGATTCAGAAGCGAAAGATGTTCATGACTTATGGTTACTCGCTGGCGGTGAGGCTATTATAAGGCTACGTGATATTGTTGAGTCAGTAGATTCAGACACAGATATCGACGCGCTAAAACTTAACTATCTTGGTAAGCCCAATTTTTTCAAGGCAGTTAATGAACACGTCAAGAGCATTTATCGCCCTGGAAATGACGAAGCATTTATACAAAAGCTGCTTAAATTCGCGGAGCCTCACCTAGAACGCCTTGAACTCACTGACAATACATTCCTTGAAGAAATTGGGATCAATTCTCTAATCAAGTCACTTCAAAAGACTTTTAGAAACCGAGCTTTAGCGCGACACCTAAACCGACAAGCATTCCGGCTCACTCAATATATTGGGCGCGTTCATAGTGACGATAAACGTGATTATCCTGTGGCTGACTTTGATCAGCTTGAAACCAATACGCTCGGCTTGATTGGTGGAATGGGCACCGGAAAAACGGAGGCCATTAAGCGATTAGCGTTTTCTGATCCTGAATGTCGGGTGCTAGTCATATCATCCCGAAAGGCTTTGGCGCGAGGGCTTGCTAAACGCTTCGGGGCCGTATATTACGAAGACTATAAAAAAATGTCGTTTTCTGAACGACAGAAAGTCCGCAAGATTGTAGCGGTTTCAAACAGTCTTGATTTGATGAGCCTAACTGGTGACGAAGTATTTGACTACGTGATATTTGATGAGTGTGACGATAACCTTTTCCACTTGTTTAGCGGTACATTCAACGACTCAGAACGTGAGACCACATTAACAATTATTCGTGGCCTGGTCAAAAATGCGCGACGTGTAATTTTTGCACAAGCTCATATTGTGTTAATGCCACGGTTTTTAGCGCAATGTGGACGTGACGATATTCAATTCGTTGTAAATAGTTACAAGCGTTATAAAGGTTTACCCGTCACGATTTATGGTAGTGATCAAGGGCTAGTTTCCAAGTTACATGAGTTCGCGGAGCGGCGCGAGAGAACAATAGTTAGCTGTAATACCAAAGAACGCGCACAGTCATTATATGAAGGTTTGGTCAAACGATTTCATGATCTCAAGATTGGAATAATAACATCCGCGACTTGTTATTCTGATGAAGCAAAAATAATCTTAGCCGTGATCAACTCCGGCAAAACGCCCGACGTGGATATCCTGATTCACTCGCCTTATATCGGAAACGGCGTATCAATTGATGACCTTGGTTTTGAACATGCCGTCAGCTTTATCAAAGCCCGTAAATTTGGATTAGGTGCGCCCGACGCTTCCGCCCAGATGATGTTTAGGGCGCGTCTAATGAAAAACCTACACGTCTATATCGAACCGTGTATCAATACTCCGATTAGTACCGATCCGGTTTTCTTTCTTAACAAAGCAATAGAAGGATATCTATCCGCCCAAATAACTTGGAGCGAATTATCGACAGGTCAGCCGATATTAACCCAACCGGATTCTATAACCTACCCGTCAGATGATGATGAATTGAGGGCGCGAATTAAAGCGTTTTCTGAAGATGTGCTTACCGACTTCTTAAAAGAGATTTATGCAATATTATGTGATATGGGCTGTGACGTGCGGTTTGAAGATAAAGCGTCTATACCCGACAAAGCCAAAGAAGATGGATCCGTCACGTTAATTCAAGGGCGAAAAATCAGCTCAGAAAAGTTTGTCGCGTCGGTGAAATCTGCCAAGGTGATCACGCCGGATGAGTACAAGGCTAAGAAAAGGCGACCCGAATCACCAGATGACCCTATAGAAGTGGCGCGTTATGAGATAGAACAAGATGCCGCCATCGGGTTGAAAACCCTCCCGGAGTCTAAACAGGATGAAATAATCAAGGTGTTTGCCGAGGGCAAGGGGCGGCGTAAAATGGCGCAAGCTGCCGTGGGTTTATTAACTGAAGATGAGGCAAAAGAAGTCATCGCGTACAATCTACAGAATAAATCGCCCTATAGCTTCAAACACTTTTTCGGCATAACGTGGCGGATTAAGCGGGCAGCATTAGAGATGCTTGGAATCCAGCGCGTTGACAATCAGATTAAGCATTTATGGTGGGAAGACGGCACTTTCTTCATTTGGGATGATCTACGGCAGACTGAGTTTTATAAGCTGCTTTGCGATAACCGCGATCTGATTACTGGAACCGAATGGTTTGGCACTATAGCCGATAAGCACCCGACGGAGGTTGAAACTTTGGTCATTTTAAAAAAGGTGATCAAGATTTCTGAGGCCACTGGGAGACGTGACGAGTTGATCAAATTTGAGGCGGGTATAAGCGATTCTTATACCGGCATAGATACGCAACAAGTGGCACAAAAAATTCCGTTATATATAAAGGATGTTAAGGAACGGGTAAAAAGTGTGCCACTTGTTGAGACCGACGGCGGTGATGCTAATTACGGAGTGACTCAATTTCGCCGTTACAAAATCAACGTCAAAGGACTCCGTATCACCGAGCCCGATAATCCTATTGCAAGCCACGTATTCAGTGAGTTCACGGCATTTTTACACATTGAAAAAACTGACGATGGCTATGGTGGCGATGATAGTTTTGAATTCACATTTGACGAATGGCGCAAAACGCCCGTGTTTGCTTGGATTGCGGAGCATAAGGACGAGATTAACGCGACGGGTGGGCTCGGATTAAAAATCCCTAAAAACAAAGATATGCCGTCGGATCGTGTACTGCATAGCTGGCTTAAAGGTTTTGGTATAAGCCTTGTGGCAAAACGCGCCCGCAAACGCGATCCATTGACTGCCGTCAAGGCCAATAAAGATGAGACGATCCGCCTATATCGACCGGTATTTGAGGAGATCATATGGGATAGCTTGGAGCGTCATCTACAAGCTGGCACGCTCCAATATCAGCCGCTGGTTACACGCGAGCGCGACAGACGGATGGGAATGCCCTTGAAATCTGTGCAACTTTATCAGCCAGAAATCACGCACGGCACGGCCAGACGGTATATTAGGCACAGCATAATTGAGGCTTTAGGACTGCGTCGCAACGACAAGCTAAAATGCTTTGAGCGCGTCGATGATAAGTGGGTTGAGCTGAGCGATTTGGTCGGGATGCCTTGGTTTAATTGGGCTTTGGCGCATATTGACGTTGTGAATGAAGCGAGCTTGGGCGCGAAAATTAAGGCCGCCGACGCGCCGATGAAGAACTTAATTGCCACATTGTCATCATGGGTTAGAGCGATGAAAATCGACTTGAAAAGTAAAAATGTACGTGCATCGCAACTTGTTGATTTAAAACGGGTGGATTTTAAAGGTATAGAGAATACGGGCAATGCCCCTACCCCTAATGACAAGTCTGCTGATAGCGAGGGGTGGGGGCATCCCAATAAAGACGTGGGGGGTGAAAATAAACCCCAACAAAAACAGCGACGTGTAAAACTACATCAAGCCAGCGACAAAACCTTACATCGTGCGTGGGAAATATTCGATGCTGATATGCCGGATAAATCTGATGATGATGGCCCAGCCGAAAATGAGATTGTTGATTGTATGCTTGCGATGGCCAATGAAAATGGCGGAGTAGTTTCGTTATGGGGCGTGGCTTTTAGACTTGATGTCACCGTTACAAAAGTAAAACGGTGCATCGCGTTAATTGAGGGTGAATGTCCAGCGATTGAATATCGTAACCATATTGAGCATCTTGTTTTATACTGACTGATCAATCAACGCCGATAGTTGAGGTGGAATAATTGGGGTCAGAGTAACATTAATTACGGTCGTTTTCTTTCATATTAATTTTACTCTGACCCTAATTATTCATGGCTCAATTTTAATGCTCGGATCGATACCATAAGTACCTATTACCTGATGATTTTTAATCAGGGCGACCTTCAAAAAATACTGAAGTTCAAGAGATTGATTAGGAACCGTATGAACTCTGGTAATCAGGTAATTATTAGGGCCGCTGATGCATTGAAACTTTGGTTCGTCTATATTATCATTGCTAATAAAATAGCGATCACTATGGAATTCCTTACTTTCCAATACATCTAAATAATCGTTCCAATTAGATGGGGTCTTGAGATCATAGATAACCATGTCTGCATGATTTTCACCTTGAGTATTAGTTGTATCAAGCCAACGAATAACATCACCTTGATTTACCTTTATCTTGATATTCCAATGACCGTTGTTACCAATGACCTTGTCGCTGAAGGAAAGCATACGGACATAATCGTCTTTGGCGAATTTAATAGTATCTGAACCCTCTGGATTTGATCAGTCTACATCGTTTTCTTTGAATTTGGACTGATCAAAAACAGTAAGGATATTAATTGTTGACATATTGATTCGATTCTCTTTTAAGTATTTTTAGAATAATTGGGGTCAGAGTAACATTAATTACGGTCGTTTTCTTTCATATTAATTTTACTCTGACCCCAATTATTATAATCAGCCGCGATTAATTCTTGGTGTGTGATTTGGTAACCTATTTCTTCAAAGGATTTAGAAATTTCTTCTATCATGTTCGCGGATTTTACTTGAGATAATCCGTAAACATTTTCCATGACTATAATTTCTGGTGACAAAAACTGAATATGTTCAACATAATTTCGGTAAAGCGTGCCAAGTTGATCTTTTGTTGCTTGTTGTTTACCAGCAACGCTAAAGGGTTGACAAGGTGGACCTCCAATAACAATGTTTGGCTTTTTGCCTATTTTTTTTCTAACAATTGTTGGACTTAATTCACGAATGTCCGCCCTTATAAAATTCCATTGTGGTCTATTTTTTAATAAAGTTTGTTCAACATAAGTCTCTATATCTGTCGAAAATACGGTTTTAAACTGAATCATATCATTTGACGCTTGTTCAAAACCAATATCTAACCCACCGGCACCGGTAAAGTATGATGCTATATCTAGTTCGCCTTTTACGTTTATCCGCTGAAAATACTTTACAATTTCACCCGCTAAGGCACTAGCTAACTTCACTGGAACGGCATTACCGATTTGTTTTTGTACTTGCGTAAGCGTACCACAAAACGCATAATCAATTGGAAAGTCTTGCAAACAAGCAGCTTCTCTAGGCGTAATATATCTATTTTCTGTTGGATGAACAAATTTATTAAAAATATAAGCCGTTATAGTTGGAGAAGGTTTATCCATTTCAAGGCGTAGCAGCCTCATATTTGGTCCACCTGTTTTCTTGTTTCCGGTTCTGATAAAACTTTTATGTTGTAGATGAACTGGTAAATCACCCAATTTTCATCAGGGTGATAGATGTTTCATTCTTTCAAGAACGATACCAGTATATTCTCTAGTTTCGTGATTAGGTACATTCATAACTCAAAACCACGTAATACAGGTTCTTCAATCGTGATAATAAAATCAAATACTTGTCGGAGTTTATCTCGTGAAATAGAAGGAACGCCGTTCATTTCTTCTACATCTTCTTCAACCCCCCATAACATATCATATCAACAAAAGGCTCTACATATTCTTCGCCATGTCGATAAGCCGGCAAGTTAGAAATAATGGCAGTTTTCAACTGAGTTTCTTTTCTAATGGATGATCCTATTTTTAGAACTTGATAAATACCTTTTTTAATATCATCAGTTCTATCCATTCCAGCACTGGTTTTACTGTCACTAATCGACTCTTTTCTAGGCCATCCATCACGAGTCTTAGCTATTTTAGGAGGATTTCCACTCGCATTAGCTAAATAATACAGCTTTTGATTCTTATCTCTCTTTATATACGCATCTCTAGCATTAAGCCATGTTTGCACAAAACTAGAAACACTAGATGAATTTGCTGGATTGAGAATATAATCAATAGTTTGCTTAAATGGCCACAAATCGTGACTGGGCATTCCAAGTGGAATATATTGTTGATTATGTAAATAAATGGCTGAATCACAACGTTTAAGTTGTGAAGCCGTTATTATCACTTTCTGATGTGATTCATGATTTTTATTTTTTTCAAATTCAAACAAAACCGGATAAGTGATTAAGGGTGCTGATTTAACTTCTGCAAGTATTTTTGTTCCATCATTGTGAATTAAGATTGCATCAGCGGATTCTGTACCACCAATAGCTAATACACTCTTTAAATTATTGGATAGTTTCAATATAAATCTCAGAATCAGTTCGCTACTTAATTTACCCAAAGCACCTGACTGTGGTTTTGCAGCTTTTTGATATGACCATTTTCCAATAGCTTCATAACAAGGAGAACAAAGATTAATAAAGCCAATATGTGCATTAAATTTATCAGGGCAATTGTCACAAAATTCCATCTGCCTTTCCAAACCGGAACTTGCATTAATATATGCTAAAGACATCACTAAATCAAAACAAAATGATTTATAATGAGCATCTTTATCAGATCATTCTAAAAGATGATCAACTTCCTTGTACCAAGGATATTCACACATGGGCTCCCGCCCTTTTGAGAAATCCAATTCTAAAGTCACTTATTTATTTTTCCCCTTTTATGTTAGTTATCAGTTATATACTGAAAAAAAATTGCCCCTCCGCGTCTTTGAAGGCAGGAATCTTGTTTCCCCAACCAGTAGTGCCTTTTTGTAAGGAAAATCCATTTTGCCTAAAAATCCACTTTGCCTTATATATATAACACGCGTGTCCGTCATAAGCCTTACGCGACAAACTATATCATACCCACCGCGAACTAACTCACCACGGTAGTTTAGCGAGTTTGAAGCAGAGACTCCGATGGCACAGATTGATGCTTGGATAGAGCATAAGAAAATTCAGGTAAAACGTTGTTTACGAGTATTAACTGATTTAAGCCGTGTTACTAAGCCGGACTTAGCCATGCTATCGGTAGCAATGCGGGAGATACGGAATTTGTTAGAAATAAGTTATCAGTTATCAGTTATCACCTGCAAATTTTGCTTCAAAGGGCAACCAACAACGAATAATTTAAGTACTGAAGCATAACAATCAAGTATTTAAATTTAATAAATTATTTGTTGTTGATTCCAGGGGTGTCACCCCTGGCTATAATTATTTTAGTTAAGTAATGGGTTTGGTTGTTGTTTGGGGTAGTAAATCCACAAATAATTTTTAGTGGTACCCCAAAGGGGTAAAATATTGATGCTGCCTTGTATGAGGATACACGTTTAGATTGTATTGAATCCGATCATCCTGTGCCGGGGGATGCCAGCTTTAAAGCCAATGCCATTTTGTAAGCTTAACAGTTTTATTTTATTCATATATTTTTTTGTAGAACTGGAAAATTCTTTATAGGAATTCAGCACAATAATAAAGGTAAATTCTATTTTTAGTCGTAACTTATTGATATAATTTTTTTTTTTATCATCTTTACTAAATCGCCATTAAGCCTATTAAAACCGAGTACCCCTTGCGTTTCTATTCCCCAAAATTACCTAGCCTAAAATCGCAGTTTATGGGGTCTCATAGCAGCG
>JBDLJY010000237.1:0-10224 GCA_039714115.1 Pseudomonadota bacterium
TCAGGTTAATTTTTCATTGAATTTACAACGACCTGCCAGGTTTTGGATACCTGGCAGGTCTGAATTTTAGGGGTTTATCATACTGGCATTGACCCTACGACTGCGGAATGTAGCAGGCTCTTCCGGAGCCGGATTCGTAGGGGCAATCCCTGTGTGGTTGCCCTTGAAACGAAGTAACGGAGCTTGCGACGTTCAAATCTAAAGTCCGGTTTTGAAGGCTGGTTATATAGGGTGTATTCCATACTCTTGCCGAGGCAAGATAAGGGTAGTGACTTATATAGCCAAGCTAACGATACGAGCCGCCAATTTTTATTAAGCTAGCCGTGGCTCTTTTCTCGTTCCGCAGCTTAATGCCTGGCTGGACGCGGAGCAAACTGCAATTAAAATGGGTGATTTAAAATTAAAAAATCCTATTTTTTAAAAAAATAGGATTTTTAGATGACAATTCTGAATTGAAACTGGGAGACATAACAATGCGTACTGTTAATGCTGAAGAAACCAAATTACCTAATGAATTATTGAACACCATTGCCGACGGAGAATTAGTTTTAATTACGCAAAAAGGCAATCCTGTTGCCATATTATCGCCCGTTTCTATTACTCAATCGGCTGTTCAGGATTCACAAACCGTGCCACTGGAACCTCAACGGCGGTTAGGGACTGCCACTGGTATGTTTACTATGTCTGATGATTTCAACGAACCGTTGGATGACTTTACAGTTTATCAAAAACCATATTTTGCTTGATACACATACCTTTTTATGGCTAACGAATGAATTATATGCCTCTTTACTCAGTGAAGAGGCTAAATCTTTATTTTTAAAGCCACAAACAGATTTTTACTTGAGTCTTGCCAGTATATGGGAAATGGCGATTAAGGTAAAAATCGGTAAGCGAAATTTTCCTGTGTCTTTACGAGAATTTATATCACAGCAACTTCCACAAAACGGTATAAAAATACTCAATATAAAATTGGAGCATGTCATTGAAGTTGCTGATTTGCCACTTCATCATCGTGATCCATTTGATCGTTTAATTATCGCACAAGCTTTGGTGGAAAATATGCCGATTGTTAGTGTGGATAAGGTTTTTGATGCTTATGGCGTTCAAAGGTTGTGGTAACTACGAATAACCAAAAATATGAGTTTTATCGTTCCCACGCGGAGCAAAAATGCCATTAAATTAAGGGCAACCACAAGGGATTGCCCCTACGATAAATCACGGTCCATGTAGGGGCAATCCTTTATGGTTGCCCTTAATTTAATGGCATTGACGCTCTGCGTCCTGCAATTTGTATTTTGGAGCCCAAGATTTAATTCAGACTAAAAAATGTTATAATGCGACCATTGTCGGAGTCGGCCAGATTTATCTTGGACTTTTTTAAACCAAGTCACGATCAAACCGTTTTATCTTGGTAAATATACCATCACCCAAGCTCAATGGCAAGCGGTGATGGGCAATAATCCTTCTCGTTTTAAAGGTGAAAAGAGGCCAGTAGAACGGGTTTCTTGGAAGGATGCTGTCGAGTTTTGTCAGAAATTATCGGCACTAACGGGTGAGACTTATCGTTTGCCCAGTGAAGCCGAATGGGAATATGCCTGTCGTGCCGGGACGACGACTCCCTTTTATTTTGGTAAAACGATCACTAGCGATTTAGTTAACTATGATGGTAATTATCCTTATGGCTCTGGGCCAAAAGGCACTTATCGTAAAGAGACAACCGAAGTCGGTCAGTTTCCCCCCAATGCCTTTGGTTTGTATGATATGCACGGGAATGTGCAGGAATGGTGTGCGGATACATACCATGATAGTTATCAGGGAGCGCCTACTGATGGCAGCGTATGGGAGAAAGGGGAAAAAACGAGTGCTTCGTGGCGGTTCGTGGGGCAACCTCCTCGTCGGCTACTGGTTCGTCCCCTACGTCAGGAACGACGATGTCGGTTTCCGTGTGGTGTGGGTTGCGCGACTTTGATCCCTTTGCTCTTTTTTGAGCAACCGAGTTGAGTGGTTTGCTAGGCATCGCCGAAGAATCGCTCAACTTTTTCCAGAGGATAACAAATGACAACTGTAACACTTAATTTATCATCTGACCTTTATCAGAGGTTACATGAAGAATCTGTCAGCATAGGTCAGTCTGTTGAAGAGCTTATTCAAGATTGGCTGGTCAAGCGTAGAACAATTTCACCCCTCAACGAGCGTGAGCAAATTCGTGAGGTTCTTCGCGCTGCCGGTTTGCTGACGGAATTAGGACCAGAATTACAAAAGCGTGCTGAACATTCAACCGCCACGTTAGAGGAAGTACAAGCTGCTTTTGCTAGAGCCGGCGGTCAACCATTGAGTGAAATGGTGATTGAAATGCGTGGGCCAAAAATATGAGTGCTTTTTATCTTGATAGCAGTGCTGTCGTTAAACGTTATGTGCCTGAAAATGGTACCGCTTGGATAGCAGATATAACTAACCCTGTTAGAAGACACACGATAATGACGGCAGAGATCACAACAGCAGAAGTGACGGCGGCAATAGCTGCAAAACACCGTGCCCCTAAGGGTATCACTCGTCAAGAACGCGATGATGCGGTCAATATATTTTTGCAACACTGCAACACTGAGTATCAACTTGTGCATCTCAATCGTATTATCCTTGCTCGTGCAACACATCTGACTCAAAACCATCGGTTACGCGGCTATGATGCGGTACAACTTGCGACCGCCTTTGTTATTAATAACGTTTTGACTACCAGTGGATTTTCTGATTTTACCTTTGTGAGTGCTGACAACGATTTAATACTAGCGGCCAAGTCTGAGGGACTGTCTACCGACAATCCTAATCTCTATTTATAATAGACGAAGCCAGCGTATCCACCAAAACTTATATTTAACTACAAGGATTACATTTAAGAAAGGATAAGTCAAAACATTTAACTACAGGGATTATTAGACTTGTCCCTTTTTAATTGTAGGGTGGATTAAGCGATAGCGTATCCACCCTACTTATGCACCTTTAAGTTATTTAGAGACAAGTCTATTTATTAGCAGGGATAAGTCAAAACCGATACGAGCCGCCAATTTTTATTCTGCTCCTTATCCCTGTTAAAAAATAATCCCTGTAGTGGGCAGCGTTGTCACTTATCCCTGTAGTATCGAGCCATCCAACCAAACATTACCATGAACTTATCAAAGCAAATCATTCATAAACAAGTCGAACATATCGTCAAAGAAAATTATATTGATGAAGAGATAGGAAAAGCCAGATCAAAGGCTTATGTACAATTATGTGCAGCCACCGTACTGGAAATGGATAGAGACTCAACACTTGATTGTATCGTTGATGGGGGAGGTGATTTTAAAATTGATGCCATTCAGTATTCTGATCCCACGACGGGTGATTTTACCGTTTCCATCTTTCAAGGCAAGTACACTGCAAATTTGGAGAAGGATGCCAACTTTAGGGAAACTGATGTCATCTCCATTATTAGTTCAATAAGAAATCTGTTTGGAGAACTCGCCGCTTATGATATACATCACACCCTTAGAGAAAAGCTCAACGAAATCAATAGTTACATTGAAGAAGGTCAAATTCCAACGGTGCGAATCTATCTTTGTAATAATGGCCTAAAATGGACCGATAAGGCACAATCCTACATTGATGATTTTGCCAATGAAAGTCCCATGAACCGCGAACTCTATGAGTTCATTTATATCAACCATGACATGTTATTGTCGATACAGCAAAAGGATACGCCGGTTGATTGTATGTTAACATTCAAGGGCAAGTTTATAGATGAAGAATTAAATTTCAAGCGAGCCTTGATTGGTACAGTACCAGTAGAGAACATTGCCGATTTGATGAATAAATATGAAAATGCTATTCTCAAGCAAAATGTTCGTGATTTTTTAGGATTTAAGCGTAGTGTTAATGATGGCATTAAAACCACTTTGCTTGATCCAGAGACTCGAAAAAATTTTTATTTTCTAAACAACGGAATCACAATGATTTGTGCCGATTTGGGATATGCACCATCGGGCAACAAAGAGTTCACCCTCATAAAAATGCTTGATGCACAGATCATCAACGGTGGGCAAACCAGTAAAGCATTACAACAGGTATTGAGTGATCCAAAAAATAAGCAGCAAGATTTTTCAGAGTCTATGGTTCTTGTTCGTATTTACAAGCTGGGTGCTAAAAAAGATGAAGAGTTGATCTATGATATTACGCTGGCAACGAATTCACAAAATGCGATTACCCTTAGAGATCTTCGAGCCAACGATTCAATCCAGAAAAAAATAGAACAAGGATTGAGGCAATACGGGATTCATTACCGTCGCAAGAGAGGCTATAAAAGGGCATCAAAGACAGACATTCGGATGGAAATGGCTGCTGAGGTTATCTTGGCGACCAAATGTCACCGCCCGAATGAAGCGAAATACCGTAAAGGTTTACATTTCGATAAAATCTATTTCAAAATTTTTGATAATAAGAATTTTACCATAGAAGAATTAGTTTTTATGGTAGAGTTATTCAAAAAAATTGAATCATATCGAAAAAATGCGGATGTTAAGCTGATTGAAAAATATCCGTTTATACCCTACGCGAGCCACCATTTATTGATGCTGATTTATGAACTACAAGCGGGGCAAAATTCACTTCAAACAGATTATCATCGTGCCTTAGAATTATTAAATAGAGAAATATCGGTGAAAAATCAAATTGAGATGATTAATCATTTAAAGAGTGAAGGGCTCAATCAACGTCTGTTACAAGCTGTCAAGGAGTCCAAGATTTATCTTGGACGTGGCGGCACGATATAGCAGACTTCGAAGGTTTCGGGAAATCCGCTCCGCTCCATTCCCGAAACAACTGATAAAAATCAATTATAAATAGGACTCCTAAATATGGGAAAAATTATTTTAGACGACTATCTAACCAGTCGAGGTGTGACAGAAGAAAACTGTCGAATAGCACTCAACCTCTCTAAGCACGAATTAGCCGAGCATACAATAACAATTAAACTTGTCAGAGAAGCCAAAAGATGCGGTAATTTTTTGTCGATCCAACTATTTTTGGATGATAAACCCAAGGGAGTCATCGTTGGCATATCGAGCTATAAAATATCCGATGTTGAGAAAACCATTGCTGATCTAAGCGCACCGAAAAAAAAGAAGAAACTGAGCGGAAACTGGCCGAAAAACCAGCAACTTTTGCAATGGTTAAAACAACCTTTGTCAGCATCCAAAGAACAAACGGCGGAAGACAGAAAACGAAACATTTTGCAAAAGTCATTACAATTAATAGCCAAATTTCAAAAACAAATGCCAAAACTAGAGCGATTGAGAAAAGCTTATAATGAGCTTCAGCAAGATATATCAGTAAAGTTTCGTTCTAGCGGATATAAGAAATTGGAAAAAAAGCTATCTGCTGTGATCGCATATCGGGAAATCGACTGGGCAGCCCGCACAGTTGCCGCCACCAAAGAAAATAAGCAGATCTCCCTTTGGGAAAAAAATAAGCAGCTATCCTTTTGGGGCAGCGAGCAAATCCTGATACTTAAAATGGACTCCACTGGCAAGCAAATGGAATATCAGGGTATCGCTTTCAGTTCGGAGGATATTTATACCGCTTGCCACCAAGTGCCGACGATCAAAGCACAAATGGCCCAAAAAATGGTCGAAGAGCGGATCAAACAATTGTTGGTACAAATTCCTAGCCAATTGGATGCAGACATCAAGGCGTTGCAACAACAAGCTCCGCAACATTGGGACAAAATTTCTTTTCTCAATGCGAGAGACTTGATATTTATGGAAGGATACAATCCTCCCCGTTTCACATCAACAGTGATGAAAGTCCATATTCAAACACAAGCACAAATGAATAATTGGATTCTGGAGTGGATAGCGCGTGTGGAAAAAGCCATTGCTACTTCTTCGCGGGTTGATGCTTTTACCCAAACAATATTGGGACTCATCGCCAATTCACCAAAGTACGGGGTTCAAACCTACGCCTCATGGTTGGGCAACTCTAAAGCAACAATGCTGGAAAATAAGAAATTAGATAAAAAATTTCGCTATGCTTTGAAAGGCAATACCATTGTCAGCATCGCTGCTAAAATTCAGGTACTTATCGGCTACGGATGGTTGGCAGAAGCAACGGTGGGCACTTACTACCTATCTGTGTTGGTAGCCACTGACAATGGTAAAAAAATCTTACAACTGCTAGAGCAGGGAAAAATCAAAGTGGTTGCCACTCAACCGGCAGTCGATATCCATTCCCATCATTATTGGCTCAAAGAAATACAGCAAAAAGAACACACTGCTTATGTTATTTTTTTAAACACACCACAATCTGTCGCCAATATCGCCAATTGGACTGAAGAGGAAGTCGCGGCAATGCAGCGAACATTGGATGAGCATCTGAATGGTTGGCAAGTGCTGGCGCGGTGGAAACTTAGCAAACCATCGATTAACTACAAACCATTGCGACGCTTGCTAAGTGCTTGAGCCGTTATTAAATATAACCATGCTAAAAAACCTGCAAACCAGCGAAAGATGGAAACACCGATTGTTGAATCAGCCAGATGTACCAAAGGAAGTCGTTCAACTGATTGAAAAATTTGAAATCTCGAAAGCACAGATTTCAGACAATGCAAAAAGCTTGCATTGGGAATTTATTGAAAAAACTTTATTCATTCTCCCCATGAATGATCTTGAAGCCATGCGCTCGGTGTTGATTTTAGAAGCCATTGGAGCACAGTTTGTTCATAATAGTCAACAAGGCTGGGGTGCGCTGCTTGAAAAAGAAGATATACCGATACAACTTCTTTCAAAGGTAAAAAATATTGTTATCTTTGAAATACCGGGCGTAAAAAAGGAGCAGGCATTGATCAATGATGGCTATCATCTTCTTATAATTGATCATCACCATTACAATCACTTAAGACTTGATCGATCACAGGCATTAAGCTCTCTCGAACAACTCTGTCAACTCATTGGATGGCAAATGGATGAATTGGATAAAGCCATTGCGATTAATGATCGCTCTTACATTCCCGGATTAAAAGCAGCGGGGATATCTGAATCGCTTATTCGTGATATTCAGATCATGGGCTATCTCATCCAGGGGCGCTCCTATCATAAAATTATCAAAGGGATGCAAACCGCTAAAAACACCATTAAAAGTTTGCCTCAACAAAACGGAGTTTATATTTTAAAAAATAAAAAAGAGAGCAGACTACTGTTATTAGAATTGGCTATAGAAAGTCCCAATGGCGTTGTTAATGTGATTGAGATCAGCAAGACTAAAATAGGCTTTTCTGGCTCACCGAAAGTAGTTCAAGCCTTATTAAAGTTTGATTTTACGACGATGGGCTATCAACAGAAAACGTTTAAACAGTTTGGTGGTGGCGATGTTCAACAGTCCATGTATTTTGCATTTATACCTAAAACACCACCATCAAATTATAAAGAACTTATTCCGCCTCAATTTGAGGAAAAAATAGTCAACGATATTTTTAATTGCATCCTCTAAACCAATGCCATATCATGCAAATTTAGTTTTACAAGTCATTCAATTCGTTTATTTCATAATTAAAAAAAAGGAGATATCCCATTAACACACAAGACTCAAGATTTGATCCAACATGGCGAGACGATGCCATAGAGCCAGAGGCGCTTGAAATACCTTTAGTTTTTCCAGAGGATACGCCACCTACGGGTGAAATCTGGGTAGAAAGTCGCCCAAGAACGAAGGAAAGGATGTTCAATGATGAAATCGAACTTGAAAAACCAAGATGGGTAACAAGCATCGTCAAAAGATCAGACATGGCTAATTATTTCAAAGCCACTGATAATAAAGGCAGCGTCATCCCCCCTGATAATCCTGTTTATAATTTCATTTTTCCACCTAAAACCTGGATGAATGACTCTATGGCAGAACGCTATATGATGTTTGCAGCGGCAAAAAAGGCACGGGGAAAGGTTTTAGTGGGTGGCTTGGGCTTGGCTATTTATCCACAATTTGTGTTTTATCTTCAACGTCCGATCCAGTCCATCACTATCTTGGAAAAAAACGCGACTGTAATGAAATTGGTTCGTGATCCTTGGATAAACAGTCTCAGTGATGAACAGAAACAACAGGTTAATATCATCGAAGGGACAATTGAAGATTATTTGCAGGAGACTGAAGAAAGTTTTGATACCATTTATATTGACACTTGGGATGATGCAGATCCTCGCTTTCTTCCCCATTTTAACTATCTGGTACAATTAGCCTTGCCCAAATGTACTCCTACGGGGCAAATTCAATGTTGGGGTTATGCGCTGGCGGTGCAGAGTTTTGTTGATTATGCGGTGTCGTATGTCAAGCAAGCCTTCCAGTTGGAAGATTACTACCTTGATCCGGGGTTGGAAAGGTTTTCACAATGGTTGCAAGCGCAAAAAGACGGTACGCCTTCCGAAGAATCGATAAAAACGGTTGCCCGTGAGATTGCCTTAACAACGGTTAAGTCGCAAGAAGAGTATGATCGGCATCGTTGTTTTACTCCGTTTGCTATTTCTTATAATGATATACGCAGGAATATGGTGATGTCACGTAAACCGCTGACGGAAGCTGAAACGTTTTAGCCTGTCCAAGATAAATCTTGGACTCCTTTTATGTTCATTTCGCCTTTATAACTAAATAAATATGGGAAAAATTATTTTAGACGACTATCTAACCAGTCGAGGTGTGACAGAAGAAAACTGTCTAATAGCACTCAACCTCTCTAAGCAAGAATTAGCCAAGCATACAATAACAATTAAACTTGTCAGAGAAGCCAAAAGATGCGGTAATTTTTTGTCGATCCAACTATTTTTGGATGATAATCCCAAGGGAGTCGTCATTGGCACATCGAACTATAGAAGAAAGTATATTGATAAATGCGTTGATGAGCTAACCAGACTGACAAAAAAGAAAAAGAAAAAGAAAGTGCGCGGAATGTGGCCGAGAGAGCAGCCATTTTTTGAATGGTTAAAACAACGTGAGCCTGTCATATCAGCCAGACAACAAGCAATGCAAGAGAAAGCGGCGGAATATAGAAAACGAAACCTTTTGCCAATTTCATTAGAATTAATAGCCGAATTTCAACAACAAATGCCAAATCTAAGGCTGTTGAGAAAAACTTATAATGATCTTCAGCAAGATATATCGCCAAAGTTTCGTTCTAGCGGATATAGGAAATTGGAAAAAAAGCTATCTGCTGTGATCGCATATCGGGAAACCGACTGGGATGCCCGCGCTGTTGCCGCTACTGAGGAAAATAATCAGATATCCCTTTGGGAAAAAAATAAGCAGCTATCCTTTTGGGGCGATGAGCTAAGCCTGATACTTAAAATGGACTCGACTGGCGAGCAAATGGAATATCAGGGTATCACTTTCAGTTTGGAAGATATTCCTACCGATTACTACCAAGTGTCGATGCTCAAAGCAGAAATGGATCAAAAAATGGTCGAAGAGCGGTTCAAACTGTTGTTGCTAGAAATTCCTAGACAATTGGATGTACACATCAAAGCCTTGCAACAACAAGCGCCGCAACATTGGGACAAAATTTCTTTTCTCAATGCGAGAGACTTGATATTTATGGAAGGATACAATCATCCCCGTTTCAATTTTCATAAAGTGATGAAAGTCCATATTCAAACACAAGCACAGATGAATGATTGGATTATGAACTGGATGGCGCGTGTGGAAAAAGCCATTGCCACAGCTTCGCGGGTTGATGCTTTTACCCAAACAATATTGGGACTCATCGCTAGTTCGCCAAAGTACGGGGTTCAAACCTACGCCTCATGGTTGGGCAACTCTAAGGCAGGAATGCTGGATCACAAGAAATTAGATAAAAAATTTCGCTATGCTTTGAAAGGCAATACCATTGTCAGCATCGCTGATAAAATTGAAACACTTCTCGGCTACGGATGGTTGACAAAAGCAACGGTGAGCGTTTACTACCTATCCGTGTTGGCAGTCACTGACAATGGTAAAAAAATCTTGCAACTGCTAGAACAGGGAAAAATCAAGGTGGTTGCCACTCAACCGCCTGTCGATATCCATTCCCATCATTATTGGATCAAAGAAATACAGCAAAAAGAACACACTGCTTATGTGAGTTTTTTAAACACACCACAATCTGTCGCCAATATCGCCAAATGGACTAAAAAGGAAGTAGCGGCAATGCAGCAAACATTGGATGAGCAT
>JBDLJY010000238.1:0-10175 GCA_039714115.1 Pseudomonadota bacterium
AAATAACCATTAAATATAACGGATTCGCCGTTTGTGGCGCGTCCAATAAGCCTTGCATTTCCCGGGACGCTAAAGTTTTGCCATAAGACTTAAAATACTCCGTGATTAAAGCTTGACGCGCTGATTTATCAGTCAATAAGGGTAAGTGCAACCTTTGCCAGCCCGCCGACTTGGGTGGTAGTTGATCTTCATTCGTCGATAAGGTAGAAATAAATAGGCGAATCTTAGCCGGGATAAAATGGGGCAACCAGCCCCGTGTGGCGTGCGTGTTTTCCAATTGGTTTAAGCCATCTATGATCAAAATGACGCGCCTTGGCACTTTGGCTAACCATTGTCCAAATTGTTCCTTCACAGTCTCAAGTGTGGTGGGTAAATCATCTTCAATCTGAAAATTGCTTTTCAAGGTAGCCATTATCCGCCGCAACAGCGCAATCGGATCGGAGCTACCGGGCGAGCTGCCGCAAAAATGCCAAAACACTAATTCATCAGGATGCGCTTGCCGATATTCATTAGCCCAATTGGCTAACAAAGCCGATTTGCCGCCACCAGAATCGCCCACTATAATGAGGGGTGGCTCATCGCTGGTAGCGTGTTGACTGAGCCTATCAAAATCCGCTTGGCGTTTGATATAAACCGATTGCCGACTGAACGCAAAGGCATCATGTTCAAAATCTTCTCGCTGTTCTCGCGTGATAGTGTCGGGAAAGTCTCGGTCAATCCGTTCCCATAGTTGCTCTAAAACCAGCGCTTTTAAATCAATCGGTTGCTGATACTCTGTAATATGGCAGCCATGATCGCGCAAACGCTGTTTTAAATTTTGCTGTTTAGCACGGTTTACCGGAGAACTTTCGATATAGTCTTGACGTTCCTTTTCTGGCAACCTATCGGCATAATGCGGATCACGAAAATAAAATAAGGCTTTTTCAGCGACGGCTTGGCGCTTAACAGAGCGTTTTGGATCGCTATAAAATAGAGCGTATAAAATTTCCAACTCTGTGATGCTGCGATCAAGATGGTATTCTATCCAAGGATAGCCAGCACAGGCTATCTTTCTTTGCTCTGGGGGAATGGTGGAGCCATAATATTCGTCCAATAAGCCTAGAAAATAGGGATAGCACTTATCAATTTGTTGAAAACATAGGGGCACAGCATTGCCCCGATTGACTTGATCCTCAGTAATTCCCCAGCGTAAATCGACTTCGACAAAATCGACACCTCGCTCAAAGCAGCGACGGCGGATTTCGGGGAAAACGTGTCGAACTAAGACTTCGCGCTCATTTCCCATACCTCGAAAGGTGGAGGATATGAAAAGACGTACTTGGCGATCTTCAAATTTAGTTTTCATATCAATTATTTGTTGGGGATTTTAATAGCCTAGCCTTTCTGCACAATAAGTCACACAAGCTCAGTCAATGCTTGTAAAAACGCCTGATTTTCTTCAGGCGCACCCACCGTCACCCGTAAGCAGTTATCTAATAAGGGGTGACTACCATGTAAGCATTTTATCAAAATGCCTTGTTTTTTCAAATTATCAAACACGGCAGGCGCGTCTGCCACACGAAATAAAATAAAATTAGCTTGACTCTGCCAAGCCTGTGTACCGTTCAAAGCATTGAGTCGTTCCAATAAATCCGCCCTATCCGCCTTGATGCGCTGAGTTTGTTCTTCAAACATCGCATAGTGTTGCAAAGCAAATGTGGCACTGAGTTGGGTTAGAGTATTGATATTATAAGGCTGACGGACTTTTTTTATCTGTTCTAACCACGCTCGTGATCCCGCCATATAACCTAAACGTAAACCCGCCAGTCCCAACTTGGAGACAGTACGCATGACTAATAAATTAGAATATTCACCTAAACGTGGCATAAAACTAGTCTCAACAAACGGTGCATACGCCTCATCAACCACGACTACGCCCTCCGTGCTTTCTATAATAGTTTCTATGTCAGAAATGGCAAAGGCATTGCCCGTTGGATTATTTGGACGAGCCAAAAAGATTAGGGCAGGCTGATAAGTTTCAATCGCCTTGAGCATGGCGGACAAATCCAAACTAAAATCAGCCGCTTGCAAAGGTACTCCGACATATTGCATACCAGCAACCTGCGCTAAATGGCGATACATCACAAAGCTCGGTTCCGGCACCAACAATGTCCGCCCGTTCCCATTTAGGCTTAATATCAACATTTGGATCAACTCATCCGAGCCATTGCCGAGGATCACCTCCATCGTGTCAGGAATTTGCATGACAGCGCGTAATTGTTGTTTGAGATTACGCGCTGCGGAGTCGGGGTAACGGTTCAGGGCAGCGCTACGCAAAACGTTAAGCCATTCTTCAATAACGGCGGAGTCCCACTGATAGGGATTTTCCATCGCATCAAGTTTAATGGCATCACCGGGATCAGGGACATGATAAGCGGTAAGTTGTTGGATTTCTGGACGTATCCAATTGTTTACTTTGTGAGTGTTATTCATAGGTCTATCGTTAGTATAAATTGATTTTATTCTAAATTCTGCGGAACGTGCATGTGCCGTCAATTACCCCCGCCACTTTAGCCGGTAACGCATTCATTAGCAACGAGGATGGATAAGCCGCTTTGCCACCGGGTACATATAAACCAACCCTAGAAAGTGGGGTGATTTGTTGCCCTAACATGGTACCATCAGCCTCAGTATATTGCCAAGATTCTTGCTTTTGGTGTTGGTGATAATTCCAAATACGCTCAGCGGCGTGCTCCAAGGCTTGGCGTTGAGTGTTATCCAAATCTCTTAAAGCTTGCTGCAAACGTTGCTTGGGGATAATAATTTGGTTTTTTTTAAATTTCATGGGCTTTAGCCTATTTTTTTAGTTAAGCTATTCCCAAATTTTAACTGTATCATCACCGCTGCCTGAAGCCAAGAGACGACCATCAGGACTGAAGACAATAGTATTAACATAATCTCTATGTCCTTTGAAGGTGCTAAGAAATTGACCAGTGCTAACTTCCCAGAGTTTAAGCGTTTTGTCAAAACTGCCTGATGCAAGAATTTTCCCATCAGGGCGAAATGCAACAGAAGTCACAGCATCCTGGTGTCCTATTAAAGTGTGCAATACTTTGTTTTTGTTCACATCCCATAATTTGATCGTTTTATCATAACTGCTTGATGCAAGCAGCTTACCATCAGGACTGAAACTCACAGAGAGGACAAAATCTCCATGTCCCTTCAGTGTTTTTTTCAGTTTACCAGTCGCAACGCTCCACAATTTAATGGAATGATCAAAGCTACCCGAGGCTAGTGTGAGTCCGTCAGGACTGAAATCCACGGAATTAACGTAGTCAGTATGTCCTTCAATGAAATGCAACACTTCGCCAGAATTCACTTCCCACAAGATAATACTTTTATCCCAATTACCAGAAGCGAGTTTAGTGCCATCAGGCGAAAAGCTTACAGAAAACATTTTACTTGATAATGAGTTTTTAGGACTTTTCAATGTGCGGATTAGTTCGCTTGTTTTGATGTCCCACAATTTGATCGTGTTATCTTCACTACTTGATGCTAGTAGAGTGCCGTCTGGACTAAAAGCCAGTGATTGTATCTTATCAGTATGCCCTGTGAAGGTTTTCAATAAGTTCCCTGTACTGATTGCCCATAATTTGATCGTTTTATCTTTGCTACCCGATGCAATGATTTGACCGTTGGGACTGAAAGTGATTGGTAAAACATTACTTTTATGTCCATTTAAAGTATGTAATAATTTTTTAGGCAAAGCATAAGCGCTTGCTTGGCTGGATTCTTTCACAATAAAAGTCGGTTTGACTAAACTTGCTTTTAATTGCTCAAGGTGAGCCAAACTAATTTGATAAAAACCTAAACCTCCTTTGCGTAACTGAAATTCATAAAAAGTACCTGTTTTAAAATAAGACCAATAGCGATCATCATTTAAATATAAGATTGGCAATGTCTTATCGTTGACAGGCTCAAAGGATAAATCACTTTTTAATTCATAAGAATGGCTCTGTAAACCCAATTTATCTGTTAATTGATTGAGCCTTAGTAAACCAGGCAATAAGGCTAGACTAAAAGCGCCAGCAACCAGTAAGGCAATAATAACACTTTCTCGCTTTCGCACTTTAGCACCAATAAGCCAACCTACTACAAGTAGTGCTATACTAACACCGCAGGAAAGATAAAGTTGATAAAATGGTTGTGCCACGTAGGTTTCTTGTTGAAAAATCATGGCATCCAAAACGGTATAAACCACTAATATAGAATATAAAATAGCAGCTATTATGGTATGCTGATTGCTATTTATTGCCGGATCAAACTGAAAAAAATGCGTTTTAAGAGAGAGTTTAGGGTCAACTTCTATCTGAATACCCTTATCAGTCAAATATTTGATCAGAGGGCAGCCTTGCAAAATTGTAAGAATCTGCGTGGGTGATTCGCATTTTTTATCAAGCCTTAATCGAAATTCATCGGCATTTTTTGAATCAACCCATTGGCAAACTAAGAGTTCTTTATAGCCCATTCCAATATGAATACCAAGTGTGATTAATCTGGTACCAGAGGCTAGTGATGCATTTTTAAGATAAGTCGCTGTGACTTCTGACCATTTGGCTGACCAATCACGATAAGGTACAAAAGCTTGTATAAATTTCGGTAAGTTAGATTGATAGCGTATCCCCTCAGAATCAAGAATCAGTCTTTCACGTTTAAGGAATTGATAGAAGAGCATTCCAAATACTTTCTTTTCTTTTGAGAATTTATATAAAACGAGTGTATCTGCTGACATTGTTTGATTTCCTTAATGATGCTGACGAAAATATTGGTGCATATCAGCAATGAAGACGTTTCAATGATTAAAACCATAGATAAAGGACCAGAACGCCGAAATAGGAAAGTCTCAGGCTTGAAATAAACCTGCTTAATTTCTGAGATTTTTATTGATATCCCATAAGATAGCTTGGGTGTCTGCTGGAATCCAGAGACGTTTAGCGATACTGATTTGTTCTTTTAATGTCTGCATAGTCAGTAATTTAAAGTCATACAATCTTTGTCAATATTTTTAAAAAAGCCTGATTTTCATCAGCTGTACCCACCGTCACCCGTAAGCATTTTATCAAAATGCCTTGTTTTTTCAAATCATCAAACACGGCTGGCGCGTTTGTCACGCGAAATAGAATAAAATTGGCTTGACTCTGCCGAGCCTGTACACCGTTCAAAGCATTAAGTCGTTCCAATAAATCCGCCCTATCCGCCTTAATGCGCCGAGTTTGTTCTTCAAACATCGCATAGTGTTGCAAAGCAAATGTGGCATTGAGTTGGGTTAGGGTATTATAAGGCTGACGGACTTTTTCAATCTCTTACTTAAAAACGCCAAAACCACAAAAATATGCTTTGGTTATGTCTAAGGGGTAAGCTCCCTTGGGTGATAAACCATCTATCACCTTGATTATGTAAAATGATTACCTTGGATCTCGGTATTATTTAACTTGATTGAATTGCCATTAAGGTTGCAACTCACCTACGCTCGCCATTTTACCTAACCAACGATTCTAGGTTAGAACCCCACCAAACATGAATGTCAACTCATGTTGGAGGCTTTATAAGGGTTAATCCAAAAAAAATCAAGAACCCGTTGATATGTGTTTCGGAGTTTTTTTTGTTTGGTGATTTTTGTGGTTTTGGTGTATAAAATAAACTGTCGTTAGTATAAATATATTTTTATCCTAGATTCCGCTGATTGTGCATGTGCCGTCAATCCTTCGCCGTCGACGTTTGCAATAGCCGCTGCGGCTAACACTATGTCATTGGGGATGTTATCAGGGGCTGGGACAACCATAATAATTTCGCTTACTCCCGCGACTTTAGCCGGTAAGGCATTCATTAGCAGTGAGGATGGATAAGCGGCTTTGCCACCGGGAACATATAAGCCTACTTTGTACAACGGTGTGATTTGTTGCCCCAATATCGTGCCATCGGTTTCGGTGTATTGCCAAGAGTCTTGGGTTTGGCGTTGGTGATAATTCCAAATACGTTCTGCGGCGTGCTCTAAGGCTTGGCGTTGAGTTATGCTATTTATGGTCATAGTATGGGAGCTATGTTAGGCTATCTGTTGACTAAGCGTATTGTAAACGCTGGAAAACCCGCTCCGTTGCATTTATTTGTCAGCGGACGAATAGCTCCGTCAGTGGTTGTTGATGATCCCCCTAAATATCTATTCCCTAAACAAGTATTTATAAGTCATGTCAATGAACTCGGAGGCTTACCGCCGAAACTATTGGAATATACTGAACTCATGGATTTTTTGGAACCGGTTTTGCGGGCTGATTTTCAGGCGATTGAGACTTACGTTTATCAACCAGCTTCTCCTTTTGATATTCCTATAACTATTTTACATGGTTTGGCAGATAAGGTGGTTGCTTATCGGGATTTGTTGCCGTGGCAACAGGAAAGCTGTAAACCCATTGCGATTAAAACATTTTCGGGGGGCACTTTTTTATTTTTGAGCAATTGTTTGTTTCAATTGGGACAGTTATTTTCTCGGACTCTAATTAATACGGAAATAGGCGATAAATCACCTACTACGAACGGGCAATTCTTGATCGGTGCCGGACGGGGTTGCAAACCCAATGCCATTAAGTTAAGGATAAATGATTGATTTTATTTACGATAATGATAATATTACTGAGCGTCTATGTCAAAAAAAATCCGATTTTTTCAAAAAATCTGATTTTTAGCGGAGCGTCTATGTCAAAAAAAATCCGATTTTTTCAAAAAATCTGATTTTTAGCAGAGCGTCTATGTTAAAAAAATCCGATTTTTTCAAAAAATCTGATTTTTAACTAAGTGTATTTTTTTTAGTTAAAAATAAAATAGTTATCCATTAACTTAATGGCATTGGGTTGCAAACCCCGTCCGGCACAATCATTAGTTTAAATTTAAAGTTGAATTTGTAACGAGAGTAAAATAATGAGCGAAAATTACGATGCTGCTGATATAGAGGTTTTAACCGGACTCGATCCTGTGCGTAAGCGCCCGGGTATGTACACTGATACGACTCGCCCTAATCATTTGGCGCAAGAGGTTATAGATAATAGTGTCGATGAGGCTATTGCGGGTTTTGCTAATAAGATTGATGTTGTTTTACATGCTGATGGTTCTTTAAGTGTGCGCGATAATGGGCGCGGTATGCCTGTTGATATACATCCCGAGGAGGGCGTTAGCGGGGTGGAAGTTATCCTGACTCGTTTACATGCCGGCGGTAAGTTTTCTAATAAAAATTACCAATTTTCCGGGGGATTACATGGTGTTGGCGTGTCCGTCGTTAATGCCCTTTCCAGTCATTTGGATGTCACTATTAAACGTGATAGTAAGTTGTATAAGATGTCGTTTGCCGATGGTGATAAAACGGCGGAGTTGGAAGTTGTTGGCAAGGTGGGAAAGCGTAATACTGGTACTACGTTGCGATTTTGGCCTAATCCTAAGTATTTTGATTCTCAGCGTTTTTTGATTCCTCGCTTGATTCATGTTTTACGCGCTAAGGCGGTGCTTTGTGCGGGTTTAACTATCTCTTTTGAGGATGAGAATACGGGGGAGAAGTTGGAGTGGCATTATAAGGATGGTTTGACCACTTATTTGATTGATAATTTGGGGGATGTGGATAGTTTGCCTGAGTTGCCTTTTATTGGTCATTTTGAGGGTACGACGGAGGCTGTGGATTTTGCGTTGATGTGGATTCCAGAGGGTAATTTGTTGACGGAAAGTTATGTTAATTTAATTCCTACTACGCAGGGGGGGACTCATGTTAATGGTTTACGCGGTGGTTTGTTGGAGGCGATGCGCGAGTTTTGCGATTATCGTAATTTGTTGCCGCGGGGGGTTAAGTTGGCGCCTGAGGATATTTGGGAGCGTTGCGCTTATATTTTGTCGGTCAAATTGGAGGAGCCGCAATTTTCTGGACAAACTAAGGAGCGGCTTTCGTCGCGTACTTGTGCTACGTTTGTCTATGGGGTGGTACGCGATGCTTTTTCGTTGTGGTTGAATCAGCATGTTGAATTTGGTGAAAAAATTGCGGAAATTGTGATTAGTCACGCGCAAAAACGTCTGCGTACAGAGAAGAAGGTTGTCCGTAAGAAGGCGATAAGTGGTCCGGCTTTGCCGGGTAAGTTGGCTGATTGTAGTTTGCAGGATGTTAGGCGAACGGAGTTGTTTTTGGTGGAGGGGGATAGTGCGGGCGGTTCGTGTCGGCAGGCGCGTGATCGGACTTTTCAAGCGGTGATGCCTTTGCGGGGTAAAATTCTGAATACTTGGGAAGTTGATACGAGCCAGGTGTTGGCTTCGCAAGAGGTGCATGATATTGCTGTGGCGCTGGGTATTGATCCGGGTAGTGAGGATTTGAGGGAGTTGCGCTATGGTAAGGTGTGCATTTTGGCTGATGCGGATTCTGATGGGGCTCATATTGCGACGTTGTTGTGTGCTTTGTTTGTGAGGCATTTTCGTCAGTTGGTGATTGAGGGGCATGTTTATGTTGCGATGCCGCCTCTTTTTCGTATTGATGTTGGTAATAGGGTGTATTATGCTTTGAATGATGATGAAAAACGGGGGATTTTGGATCGTATCGCGGCTGAGAAAAAACGTGGGCATGTGAATGTGCAGCGGTTTAAGGGGTTGGGGGAGATGAATCCTTTGCAGTTGCGTGAGACGACGATGGTGCCTGCGACGCGGCGTTTGATTCAGTTGTCGTTGGATGAGGCGGAGGTGACGGTGGGTGTTATGAGTATGTTGCTGGGGAAAAAACGGGCGAGTGATCGGAGGGCTTGGTTGGAAAGTAAGGGGAATTTGGCGGTGGTTTGATCGTTCGGTTCCCACGCAGGCGCATGGGAACCAGAGAACAGGGATTGACGAAATTAGGGATTGGTGTGTGCGTTTTATTGAGATTGTCCGTTTGATGGTGGGGTGTTTAATCCCTTATTTCGTCGTCTGCCGGAGCAGGTTTGCAACCTGCTCCGTAACGTTTATAGTTTGGACTCCTTAGCCTCAAAAGTCCAAAGATTCCAACCCCAAAAACGCTAAATCCGCCGTCAACACTCCATGCTCCTGCATCCACATTTCAACATCAGGTTGAAATCCCTTGGCACTCAAATACACCGGACATACAAATAAAATCTCCTTTTCCTTTTGTGCCAACCATTGTCTCACCCTTTCCACCTTGCCCACAAACGATTGTGCCTCTACCTGATTTGGCGGATGCGCCTCTTGACGATTTTTCACTTCAAACACTAATGCCCAACAATTCTTTGTATCCTCTCCAGACGCTAATACATCTAATTCTATCACCGTCGATTGAGGTAACTGTAGATGATAATTCGTCCAAATTATCTCAAATTTGCACTTTTCTACCAAACTGACTTGGTTTTTTAACTCTTTAGCATTCTCTTTAATCGGGCGAACCATTTGTCGAAAATTCTCTATCGGCTTTCCTCGGTATTTATTTAATTCCCGAAAAACCATTAATTCTAACATTCTGCCCTTGAGTTCATTCAATGCGCCTTGTAACGACTTTTTCTCTTTTTCTAAAGCCGCTACCTTAGCATTCAATTCTCCCGCGATATTCGGTTTAACACTATCAATTTCTTCCTGATAGAGATCACGAAAAATAAAATCCAAAATGTTATCCTGAATACCACAATAACGAAAATTATTTGAACCCTGACTAATTAAATCGCCATATTCAAGAGTACGGAGTTTTTCTTCAAGCGCACCTTCCGACAGTTGATGATCAATGTATTCGCTGATTGTATCTCTCGTACATTCCTTGTGTCGTTCTTTAGATAGGAACAAAAGAATTTGCTTGGCATGTTTGTCATTAACCGCTTTTATCGTTGAAAAAATATATTCTGACCAAGTGCCAAACAATTCGCCTTCTCGATTCTTGATTTCATAATTCAAGGTTTTTATCACGCCATCAACTGTGCTCAAATCTCGTTGTTCCCAATTGCTCCTCAATAGGCTGGCGATGTAAAATGGATCGCTTTGGGTTAAACGATTGATTACTATAGCACTTTCATCCGTCACTTCGATTTGATTGAATTTTGCATACCGATAAACGGCTTCCAAACCTTCATCATCAGCCAGTTTAGGGGAAATTGGGGTTTGTTTAAGCAGCCCACCTACAGATATTTCTCGCATCATTT
>JBDLJY010000239.1:0-9991 GCA_039714115.1 Pseudomonadota bacterium
TATGCTCAATACGCGCCGGGTGACTTTGGCAAAACACTGCTTAACCTGCTGCATGAACACAAGCGGTTAAACGCATGGTCTATTGCGGCGGCATTCAACGTTACGGTGTTAAAGGTCCTTGAGGTTGCCAATGGATTACAAGGAGTGCAAATTAATCAACCCAATGGCATAGAGACGCTGCAACTGGTTGAATAGTAAGGTTTTTTTGCTCAGAGTGGCTTGGATGGATGAAGCCAAAGGGTGGTAGCGAGCCAAACACCCCGAGTTTTTTTACCCCATCACAATGTAAGGAGCTTGAGGATTCCACTAAGGCCACGCTTGAGGATAATTATAAGGTCAAGCGGCATCGGCTTGAGCGTGAACTGGCTACAGACCTTGACCAGTTAAGTGATGATGACAAAACAGACATGCTTGGCCTTTGGAATCAAGGCAAGATACAAAAGGGCATTAATGCGCTAGGAGAGGCGGTATTGAGGCCAATGCACGCAATCGCAGTCGCTAAGCACCTACTTCAAACTCAGGCTCAAGATAGCGAGGCTCACGGCTTTTGGACACGCTGGCTCATTAGGACTGGGATTTTGGCATCATTAGGCATCCGATTTAATGAGGGCGTATTTGAATGCAATCAAAAGTTTTGGTTTACTTATAAGGACTTGCAAGGCGCATGGTGGTATAAGTGGGCTTGTGAGCACAAGGACGCGGTTAATGGCTCTGGCTTGGGCGCACGGATTAAAGGGGACGCGCCGTCGGATAAGGAGATGGGTATGTGGATTCGTGCTATGGGGATTAGGTTATCATCCAAGTTAGTTGACCTTAAATGGTGTCAGAAAAATGACGGTTTTGTGACAGACCTCGCTTATAATCTTCTTAAGAATAAAAGCCAAGGTCTGTCACAAAATAACCGCCCTCAGATTAGGGTGTATCAGGTGAATGCCAAAGCCATGGAGCCCTTATTTGACGTGCTATTCCGCCGCTCTGAGGCCGGTACGATGCCTTGGCGTAGCACCGCTGATGGCTTTTTGGATAAAGAGGAGCAAGCCCTAGCGTGTGCTGGCATACAGCCCCAATATCATCATCTGCAAAAATCTGTGGAATCTGAACGGTTTACGGCGCGTAGGTTCGTGCAGAATGGCATTTTGGACTCGCTACACATCAAGCCCAATGATGATGGGATTTATGAATGCGACCCAGAATTCATGTTTACATACAAGGACTTAGCGGGCACGTCTTGGTATCAATGGGCTTGTGAGCATAAAGAGACCGTCAATAACGCGGACTTGGGGGCTAAAATCAGTGGGGAAGCCCCGTCTGATAAGGAGATTGGAGTGTGGATACGTGCTTTGGGGGTTAGATTGTCAGTCAAGAAAATTGATGCTTATAAGTACCTTGATTTTAAAGGGAAAATTCAGCCCCCCGCAAAAACAGTGACTGCGCCGGGTAGTCATCAAGCACCCGGCGCAACCAGTAAAACCGCGGGGGTCGCTAAAAAAGCCTTTAAAAATCAAGAGCGTATAACTGCGTACAAAGTCAATCCAAAGTCCATGAAAAAGCTAGGGGATACAATGGGTATTAAAGAGCCGATCCTACTTTGTTTGTAAATTCGTGTGGACGATATTTTTTGGACATTGTGTCCAATATAGGGTAACAAAGTCCAAGTTTCAATTAGCCGTTTTACAACACCCCGAGTTTTTTGGCCTCAATCCTCCTGCCAATAATCAAGGATTTACAAGCCCCATGGTTATTGGCCTCAATGGGTAGGTGCCCATTAAGTCAAGCTATTATAAAACCGTCTAAAGCAAAACCCTTTCAATCCCTCCCTTATTAACCTTTTCCAAAAATTCAGTTTGCCATTTTTCTCCCAAGCGTTTTCGAGCCAGTTCTACTACAATATAATCGCTTTCAACGCTAATATCATCCCGATAACGTGATAATCCTTGCAAACAGGCTGGGCAACTTGTGAGCACTTTGGCGGGTTGGCTCACCGATAGGCGTTTTGCCATCGGCTTGATAGCGAAAGCTATAACACACCTCTATTGTTTTGTGGGGACTACCCTCTACCTAGCCTACATTCTATTTTTCAAGCTTTTCAATTTTTCTCAACGGCAGCATGGCATGAGCTAAGCCAACAAAAAATGCCAGATTCTTGATGACAATTGCGGTTGTATATCCAAGATTAAAGAAAAAAACACCGGTAAAGTTAATCGCGGTAGGTATAAAACTTATACCTAAACTGGTTTGTAAATTGCTATCTAACTTTTTAGCAATGTCAAATAAGTCAGTAAGATGATAAAGTGTTCCGTCCATTAACACTACTTCAGCGACATCGGTGGCGATTGATGAGGCTCCCATTAAAGAAATAGAGACATTGGCTTTTTTCATGGCTATAGTGTCGTTGATACCATCCCCTACAAAACAAACTGATTTGCCTTCTTTTTGCAATTGTTCTACAATGTTTGCTTTGTCTTCTGGTAGAACATCATAGAAATAATCATCCATGCCGAGTTCTTCTGCTAACTTTTTAGTCGGCTGTTTATGATCCCCTGATACAATGGCTATATGTTTAATGCCATGCTGACGTAGATTGGCTATAAGTTGTTTGACTTCAGAACGGATGACGGATTGCAGTTCAATCGCGCCAATAAGCTGATTATTGATAGCAATCATAATTAAAGAATGGCCTTGTGTATGGGCATCAGTCATCGCTTGTTCTATTTTATTAGGAAGCGTGATCCCTTCCATTTTCATAAAACGCGCACTACCCACTTTAATCTCTTTGTTTTCGATAGTCACGGTAATACCGAAACCCACCTGATATTTGGAATCATCTATGTTAGGTAAAGTTAAGTTAAATGCCTTAGCGTGGTTAAGAATAGCTTCGGCAATGGGATGAGTCATTTTAGATTCGGCAGCGGCAGCATAAGTTAATAACTCTTCTTCCCCATAATCATCACAAGGTATGATTTTCAAAACAGTAAGTGCTTTGTTTGTTAAAGTACCTGTTTTATCAAAAAGTATCGTATCAATCTGTATTAAACCTTCAAGGGCGCGTCCATCTTTGATAAGTATGCCTTTTTGGGAAGCCAACTTAAGGTGGGCAAAGGTTCCTAATGGGGCAAGTACTTTAATACGACCGCCAAAATAACCCGTTAAAACCACTAAACCTGCTGTTGGACCGAATACTGGGGTTGTTAATAGAAACATACCAAGAAAAGGTAAAGCCCCTTTATCCGCCCATTTTTCTCCCAATAATTGTACTTGATTTTTGAAGTCAGCAGAATCATTTAAAATGTTATCTATTTTAGCAACCGTGGTTTCTTGTCCAGTTTTTTCAGTTTTGACTAAAATTCTTCCACTGATAACAACCGTGGTTGCAAACACTTTCTCAGCAATTCCTTTTTCTGCTGGCTGAGATTCTCCCGTCAAAGCATGTTGATCAATCATCGCGCTACCATCAATGATGGTACCGTCAATTGGAATAACCTGACCAATTGTCACCACAATAGTATCATTTACCCGCACTTCTTCAAGAGGGGTTTCAACTTCAACATTATTTCTTAGACACCATACCGTGCGGGGCAATTGTCCAAAGGTATTCGTGAGCAAACCTCTAGACTGTTTTTGGGTTAGAATTATAATTTTGTCACTCATAAAATAAAAAAAGGTGCCTACCCCCATGGCAAAAAATTGACCAAAGGCAAGACTTGCGAAAGTGCCAATGGTGGTTAATACATCCATGTTAAACTTTTTTTCTTTAAGTAACGATTTTTCTGCACGTCTAAAAAGGGCGAAGCTATTGTAAGTTAAAATGCCTAGATACAATGGTGCTATGGGTGGGTAAATAAATTGCCTGACGGTAGCTAAACCCAAATGGGCAATACTCGCTTTTAAATCATGATCAACTTGCTTATTTTTCTTAATAAACTCATTTTCTTCTGTTTGATCCTGCAAGTTGCGTGGTTCTGATTTTTTTGGAACCATTTCTTTCAGCCCATAATCTGGTTCCCGAACTGCCAGCATTTTACTTTTGCTGGTTTGTTTTTTTTTATCATGGTTTTCAGCTACTCTGAACCCAAAATAGATGCTAAATACAAAACAAGATTCTAGTAATAACATACGAATTAAACTCCATCATCCCGAGATAATTTTAGACCTGACAGGTTTTAAAAACCTGCCAAGTCTGCCTTACATCCACTGTATCCTTCAGTTTAGAGGGTATTTTTTAAAAGCCAAAACTATCCCAATTTGAAAGGGATTCTTTCTATGTTTTTGCATATGATCCGTTCCGAAGAGTCGAGACATGGAGTCGAAAAGCATTTCATTGTCGAGATTCAGATGAGAATCCAGTCTCTTGACATCATATTTCCCTTCTTTAAGCAGGTTTATACGGGTTCTAAAGACACCAAGTGCTTCGTTAGGCCATAGCTTCTCAAAGTCGTCGCCTCCCCCCCAATTGTTAACCAACATGGCGATACCGTTTTCTTTCACGACACGTTCCATCAAGCCGCCTTGTATATTCCACTGGATGTGCCCCCAGGAAGAGAACGCGACATCAAACTGGCTACCCACACTTTCTAGTTCTTCGACTTTACCCAATTGAAATGAGGTATTTTTGTAGTTACGGCATCGATTTCTGGCAAACTGAAGACTGTTTTCTACCGGATCGATTCCGGTGAAGTGGATATCGGGAAACCTGGGTGCTAGCTGCTCTATCATCACGCCGGTACCACAACCAATATCGAGAAAATGCCCGGATTCAATGTCGCAACTTTTCAGCGTTTTTTCAATCTCATCCAAAAGCGGCGATTGCATGATTTGGTTTTTCGCAAACACATCGTATAGCTTAGGGTGGTTGTGATACAAATCAAAGAAGCCAGCCTTGATGGTTTCGTAATCTTCATCAGGACGGTAACAGGTTGGTTGTTCTGAAATTATTTGAGTCATTTTTATTCTCTAAAAATTAATGGATATTAATGGATTCAGTAGCTACTGCTAAGTATAGCATTATTTTTAACTGCAATTATAGGACTTACGCACTCTCAAAAAATCTAAAAATGTGTTAATATATATAATAAAAAATAAGTACAGAATTAATCTACTCATTTATCAATCATATATATATTATATAACCAAAAAGTTTTTTGTCAAGAAAATTTTACCTCATGATATTTTGAGTGTTGCTGTGTTTTGTCTTAATCAGCAGCGGCAATTGACTCAATGATTGTTGAAAGTGCCGTAGCATTAGTTTCTTTGACCGTTTTCATTTTAATCGTACTTGAGAATTTGGTGTGGTGTTCTTCGTTTCCTAAAAATTATTTATTGTAAATAAAAAAAATAAGCATGTCAAGAAAATTTGGCTTGAAACCTTATCACAAAAAGGGTTTGGGCGTTTTTTTATACTCAAAACGATCAAGTTTTCGGGTTTTTGTTCAGAGGCAATTCCTTGTGGTTGCCCCCAGACCGGAAAATTGACCGCGTACAATATCATACATTAGTACAACTAATTAGGAAATAAACGAATTTAATTTATGAATTTTAAGCCTCTCAAGTCACCTAAAGAATATAATAAAAACAATGCTTTGTGTGATTTTAATTTTATCGTCAATTTTTATAATTTAATAAAAACAATACTTTAATAAAAATGTCATTTTTTCGTCATGTCATAATTCAGACCTGCGGGGTGTGGGTACATTGACGCAGCGCGTGAGAACGATGGGAAATCGGTTAATGTTCCTAAAGCAAAACCCTTTCAATCCCTCAATGCCATTAAGTTAATGATAACTTATTGATTTTTAAAGAAAAAAAACTATTTTCATAACATATTCTGGTTTTTTTTTAACATAGATGCTCCGTTAAAAATCAGATTTTTTGAAAAAATCGGATTTTTTTGACGTAGATGCTCCGTTAAAAATCAGATTTTTTGAAAAAATCGGATTTTTTTGACGTAGCTGCTCCGTTAAAAATCAGATTTTTACGTAGATGCTCCAATAAAATCAATCAGTTGTCCTTAACTTAATGGCATTGTTTCAATCCCTCCCCTATTAACCTTTTCCAAAAACTCCGTTTGCCATTTTTCTCCCAAGCGTTTTCGAGCCAGTTCTACTACAATATAATCGCTTTCAACGCTAATATCATCCCGATAAGGAGATAATCCTTGTAAACAGGCTGGGCAATTTGTCAGCACTTTGCTATCGCCTGTATGCCGGGCGACAAATAAAAGGCAATATCCGCCGACGAGAGGAGGTAGGCTGAATTTGCTTTGTTAGGTCAATGCCATATGGTGTTCTTCGGCATATTTTCGAAGAACATGATTGACTGATTCTGAATCCGGAAAGAGTTTGTGTAGTTCAGGTGCTATGTTATAAGCAAAGCAGGTTGCAGGATATTCGTGGGGGGGAGTCGGGTGGCGGTGTCTTTTGAGGAGTTAAGTACCGAACCATGAATTTTAATATATTTCAATATCTCCGATAATTCATGGTTCAGTACTTAATAACGGTTTATTTTGAAGTGAATTGAGTCCAATGCAGCAATTGCAGCAGTTCCATATTCATAAAATTTTTTCTCCCGTGTTGTTGCTTTTGGCAGTCCGAGTTGAGGCGATTGTTAGGCAATTTTTGTTTTGTGTTCTCAAAGCACACGCCTCCGATACGTTACCATTGCCATTAAGGACATACACGCAGCCGCAATGACGGCAGGGAACAATACTGTTGTGACAGAGTAATTCTCAAGTGCCATAATGACGATGAGATTGCGGATCGTGAATAGCGCAAAAAACAGCAATGATTCTGAATGCGGAAAAACATAAGCTTTCCTGACCGTCGGCCCAAACCCGAGAACATCGACTGTTGTGAGAATAATAACGGTCCATAATGGGTCATATGTAAAATACCAAAACGGCAGAGAAGACATTGCCGAGACAAAAAACAACCAGTCTGTTCTGGTTATTGTAATATCAGCCCGCTTTATATATGCCAATAGCGCAATAAATATAGTAATGCTCCCTGAAACACCTATTGGCCAAGCTCCAACACCCCCGTTGTCTTCGAGCTGTGCAAGAAATACTATGAATGTTGTTGTGCCCCAAATAACCCATGAAAAGACATGGGCTTTAATTACTCCCTTAATGATTGAGCGGATATATGGGACAAACGCTATAAAGGTGAGCGTAATAGCAACTGCACTTAAAAGCTGTTTATAAAACATGACTCCTTTGCTCTTCTTCGCCTAACTTAAAGTAGACACCCTAAAAGCTGTCTGATATAACACATTTTTTATAATTTAATATCAACAAGTTATTTAACTTGATGAAAAAAAACACCAATGGACTACCGATGTGACGCGACATACTCACGCAACACCTCATCCATGCGGCTTTGCCAGCCCTTGCCGGTGGCGCGAAAATATGAGGTCACCTCGTTCGACAGGCGAATGGTGATACGATCCTTGGTGACTTCCGCCTTTGGACGGCCTCCGTACCGTAGATTTTTGAATTCCTCATCGGACAGTTCGTATGTGTCCGGATCGGCTTTAATTCCCGCGTTGATAGCCGCGTCTTCTTCGTCGGATAATAGTTCCAAGCTTAAGCTTCGGCATAACGTTTCAACTCCCGTTTATTCGCTTTTCGCAAGCTGATGATTCGGCGTACATTGCCGCGATCGGTATAGACCACGCAATAGAGCCGCAAGCCAATATAGGCATAACCAACCAAGCGGTTCTCGCCATAATCAGGGCTGTCATCTTGAGTAGCCCACAACGTGTCCCATTCGATATTGACGGCATCGTTCAAGGATACGCCATGTTTTGCGATGTTGGCAGTGTCTTTAGCTGGGTCAAACTAAATTTTCATGTTTATTATTGTATGCACAAGAATAGCCAGAGTCAATAATTATTTATTGTACAGACACTATTTAAGTGCCCATTGGCGGTAGTGGTTGATAATTTCAATATCTGATATTGAATTCCAATAATCAATATCCCTTTCTATTCTCTTTAGTAATTTATTATTTTCATCACTTTCTATCGGTGAAATTCGTGAATGTTTCACATTTATAACCCTAAGTTGGGCTTTACGAACTTCTTGAGCTAAAAATGTCAACTTGTCTGGGCTTAAATTTGAGTCTATTGCTTTAATTAGCTTAAACTCTCTCTTTTCCAGAATATCCTTTTTCTTTCTATAATTTGGAATGTAGTTCGACATAGACAATACAACACATAAACTAGACAGCCTAAAAGGTGTCTTATATTAATACCTTCGCCAAGTCAGAAAATGACATCATTTTCGTTAAGTTCCCTACGGGAGGAAATCGTGCCTGATTCCTCCCGTAGGGAACTTAACTGATCTAAATTTCACTAGACTTTATCGCTATTTCTTTTGGAGTCCAATGACGCTGGAGCCAAATTGACAAATTGACATGTAAAAGATGCCACCAACCCATGCCTTTGGTTTTTACTTGGTTTGTTCTCATGTGGTGGATTGCTATTGCTGAAGCCATCCTTGACATATTTTTATATGGATCAATGCCGCTGTATGAGAAATAATCATTGACCATAACAGGAATTAGCCATTTATATATCCAATATGGAGTAATACTTCCAATATCAGAAACAGAGGAATATTTTTCATTATTTTCCCAAAGTTCGTTAAGCTGAGCTTGCGTCAGTGAGATATTTGAAGGGCGTACCGGCATCCCCTCTAACATTGACAATGTGTAGAAATAGAGTGCCGGTGGTATTATGATAATGGCAACCACAAGTGCCATGGCGATAATAGTTATCTTTTTAAACATCCAATCCAGAACCCTCTTGGTAAGAATAACGTCCCGCTTGAGCGGCGGCTTGCCCTGAAGCGCAAGCCGTCCGACTCGAAAGCGGTTGTTAGGCATTACTTCACTTCTGCCCCGAACCCTTCACAATTCGACAATTTACAGTTGTATGCCACTGCCCCATCAAAGCGACACTCGCCATTGAGATTATCTTTAACAAACTGGCAGCCAGTTAGCTCACATTTAACAAACTTACAATCAGGGAAGGATGTTCCCCTGAAAATGCAGTATTTACAATCAAAAAAATTGACGATATTGAATATTCCCCAATACCAATCAAGATATTTGAAGGTGCAAGACGTAAAATCTGCCGTTATATGTTCCCCTTCAGGCGATATGCCATCGAATTCGCAATATTTGAAGCAATCTTCGTCCCAATTCACGGACTTAACATTGTCTTTGTTTACTATCAAACTTTGCATTAGTGATGCCTAAGTACTGAAGCAGGTATTAAACTTATTTTATTTGTTGAGACTTAAATCTGGCTGAAGAAAGCTACCAAATAGTTTCCAATAAATCAGTCGCAGAGGAACGAACGAGGTAGGCTGCATTTTTCTTGTTAGGCCATTGCCGGATTAAAACTGACTACCTCAATGTTGAGTCTTTCTTTTACCGCGTGTTTTTTGGAAAGATACTCATCAACGGCATCAAGCGTCTTGGCGTGGAAATATCTTTCTCCACACTCATTGCATACCTCGGCATTGACGTTTTCAACCAGATATAGTTTTCCACTTAACCAGTGTTGACGCTTGACCTCTTTTGGCTTGGTTTTTCCGCCACAGAATTCACATATCATAAACTTACCTATAGACCAATGCCATTAAGTTAAGACAAACCTGACAGGTGTCAAAAACCTGTCAGGTCAATCGGAATTTACAACGACCTGCCAGGTTTTGGATACCTGGCAGGTCTGAATTTTAGGGGTTTATCATACTGGCATTGACCTATAGACGGGAGTACACTTCTCCCAACCGTTTCCGAGCCAATTCTACCACAATATAATCACTTTCAACGCCAATATCATCCCGATAACGAGATAATCCTTGTAAACAGGCTGGGCAACTTGTGAGCACTTTGGCGGGTTGGCATGAATTCACGCCTTGTTGTAGTTCTTCTTGTTTGCGAAAACGCACTTGAGTAAGTGTAGGGTGCGTCCTATGCACCTTTTAAAT
>JBDLJY010000240.1:0-9918 GCA_039714115.1 Pseudomonadota bacterium
CCTGCCAGGTCTGGTTTAGTCGTTAGAAACATTAACCATATAATGGAGATTAAGATATGAGACCTTTTCGTAGAACAATTGCGTCTCTGTTATTTGCAGGATTAAGTGTCCTAGCATTTGCAGACGACACTGAGCTTTATATGGGGCAGGTAACAACAGCAACCGATGTGCCCAATATTCTGTTTGTGCTTGATCGATCAAGTAGTATGAGCAATACGGTTTCAGGGTCAGCAGCGCCTGTTTTGGGGGGTACAAGGCGATTTGATCACTTGCGTGATGCGCTGTTATTGCTGTTACCGGAAATGAATAACGTCAATGTTGGATTTATGACGTTTACTCAGAGCTTTAACACTTCTTATCCGCCTGAAACGCCAGTACACTACAATATTCCGTTGCGGTTTCCGGTAATACATATTGATACGCCCCTCAATGAAGTACCCAATCACCCCGGCAGCGCTTCGGGTGCTGGCACGGTTAAGACACGCATTAGCAATGCCTATGATGATGCGGAAGAAAATACTGAGGATGGTAGCATGCAACTGTTTGATGCTAATTTGGAAATCACCCATGTTTCTGGGGGAGGAGAAGGGCAGCCTTTACCCGTTTTCATATCCAGCGGTTCAACCTGGAAATACCAAGATGATAGCGTTGATATTTATCAGCAGAATCCTGGCTGGAAGGGAATTGCTTTTGTTGATTCTTCATGGAATTCAGGTGCTGCACAGTTGGGTTATGGTGATGGCGACGAAAGTACGGTCGTGGGATATACGGGTAACAAATACGCGAGCTATTTCCGGCACAGTTTTAACATTTCTGATGCTTCTATTTATGCGGGTAGTACCGGTATCATTTCTATTATGAGGGATGATGGCGCTGTGGTTTATCTCAATGGCATCGAAATTTTTAGAAGCAATATGCCGACGGGTACGATAAGTCATACGAGCCGGGCAGTTAATACGGCAGCCAGTGATAATGAGTGGGTGAATTCTGCGCCCTTTTCAGGCAGTCTATTGGTTGATGGTACAAATGTCGTGACCGTTTCTATTCACCAGAAAGGCTCTGGCAGTTCAGATATTAGCTTTGATCTGGAATTGGGCCCAGATTCCTCCGGCACGAACAGCAGCACAGAGATAGCCGCCGGCTCAATGTGGAAATACCATGATGATAGTGTTGATATTTATCAGCAGAATCCTGGCTGGAAGGGAATTGCTTTTGATGATTCTTTATGGAATTCAGGTGCTGCACAATTGGGTTATGGTGATAGCGACGAAAATACGGTTGTGGGACACACGGGTGACAAATACGCGAGCTATTTTCGGCACAGTTTTAACATTTCTGATGCTTCTCTTTATGCGGGTGCGACGGGGATCGTTTCAATTCAGAGAGATGATGGGGCGGTGGTTTATCTCAATGGCACTGAAATTTTCAGAACTAATATGCCGACGGGTACGATAAGTCACGCAACTCGTGCTGGCGATTCGATTGGCAGTGAAACTGCGTTTTTTGATTCTGATACCTTTTTAGGCAGTTTACTGGTTGACGGCACTAATGTTGTTTCAGTATCCGTTCACCAGAAAGGCTCTGGCAGTTCAGATATTAGCTTTGATCTGGCGTTGAAATTCACCGGTATGGCAGCGAGTGATCCTTATGATCAGAAAGTGGGTTTGCGTTTCCGCGATGTGCAGCTGCCACAAGGGGCGACGATCACAAATGCTTATATTGAATTTACCAGCCGCTCGACGAGTGACGATGCCGCCAGTTATAGTATCCATGTAGAAGATAGCGGTGATTCAGCTGCGTTTAGTCAGACGGCTGGCGATATTTCAGCCAGAACCTTGGGGAGTAGCGTTGATTGGACGCTGCTATCTGAGACTTGGACAATTGGAGAGCTTTATCAGACACCCGATCTGAAGACTTTAGTGCAAAGCATTGTGAATCGTTCGGATTGGTGTGGCGGTAATGCCATGTCGTTTATTATTTCCTCAATGAGCACAGCAGAACGTGACATTTTGTCTTATGATGGTTCTTCTTCAGGGGCTCCACAGTTGGTCGTTGAATTTGATCCAGGCTCTGTGGCACCGGACGCATGCGGTGCGAATACTGAGACGGCGCGTGATTATCTGTATGAGATGATTGCGAATCTGGATTTTCACAGCGGTACGCCATTGGTACCTGCCATACTTGAAGCAGGTATGTATTATTCCGGCGACAATTTGCTCTATGGTGATAATCGCAGAAACAATGCGGCTAACAGGGTAGCGCATCCGGGCGGTTATACGGGTGGAACAGTCGTTCGGGATGCGGGTTGTACAGATGACAATTTAGGTGCGAGTGCCTGCCAAACCGAAACGATTACGGGTACGCCTGTCTATACTCAACCCACTATCAGTCAGTGTCAGCCTAACTTTATTGTGTTTCTGACAGATGGTCTGGCAAGTAAAAATGACAGCCATACACGAGAGGCTATTAAAACCTTTGCCGATATTAGCAGTTGCGAAGGGAGTGGGAGTGAAGAGTGTGGTGTGGATATGGTCAGAGCTTTGTACGATACAGATTTTGCACCTGAACTACCGGGCTTGCAAAATGTGATTACCCATACGATTGCTTTTGCGGTTGACGCTCAGAGTGGTAGAGATTATATGCAGGAATGGGCTAATGCCGGCGGTGGTGATTCCTACGCGGCTGATAATGCCTTAGAATTGCTTGATGCCTTCCGGCAAATTTTGGCCACAATCATAACGGACAGCACATCGTTTGCGGCACCGTCACTGTCAATCAATGCTTTTAGCCGCTTAGATCATGATAATCAGGTCTATTTCGCTTTGTTCAAACCAGAGCATTTAGCCTCTTGGGATGGCAATGTCAAGAAATATAACATCTGCGATGATGATGAGAGCTGCGGAGCGGTCGGTATAATCCTAGATGCGAACGCTAATCCCGCGATGAGCCCGGAGAATAAAATAAGAAATGGCTGTGGAACTAGCACCTGTTCGGATGATTATGTGGCTGTCGATCTCTGGAATCCCATCCCCAGCGAGCCAGATGGTAGTAACGTTCATAAAGGCGGGACGGGTGACGTTTTATTGCAACGAGTGCAACCGCAAGCATCACCAAACGATCGGAATATTTACACGGATATTGGTGGCATCCTGACGGAGGTTGTCACCGCTAATAGTTCGACGCTTAGAGCGGAATTGGGTGTCAGTACCGACGCGGAAGCGGAGACGCTGATTAATTGGATACGCGGTTATCAAGATGGCGATCCTAATGCGGGTGTACGTGAGTGGCTGTTAGATGATTCTTTACACAGTGCTCCGGGAGCGATCACGATAGGCAAAGATGGGAGTGATAATGCAATCACAAAGATATTTCTAGCTACCAATGAAGGTGCCATTCGTATGTTGGATGGTGAGACGGGTGCTGAGGATTGGATGTTTATTCCAAAAGAGATGTTGTCAATTCAGCAGACGTTGATGGTAAACCCAAGTGGTGATAGTCGCACTTATGGTATTGATGGCAACATAGCCTTCATTGTTCATGATGGGAACAAAGATGAGGTTATCGATCCGGGTGCTGGGGATTTTGTGAAATTATTCGTGGGCATGCGACGGGGTGGCAGAAATATTTATGCGCTGGATGTTACGCCTGACCATCAACCTAGCCTTTTATGGACTATCAAGGGGGGTACGGGTGACTTTGTGAGATTGGGACAGACTTGGTCAATGCCTAAGCCGACGAAGGTACGCTTTGGTGGTGTGAGTAAGACGGTTTTGTTGTTCGGTGGTGGTTATGAGCCTGAGACTCAGGATGATCCTAGTACTTATTCAAGCGTTAGTGCTTATTCAAATGCCATTTATATGGTTGATCCTGATGATGGTACACGCTTATGGTGGGCGAGCAATACGGGTTCGGGTGCGGATTTGGAACTCACGGGTATGGATTATAGTATTCCTTCTGACTTGGATTTGATGGATGGTAGTGGGGATGGCTTGACGGATCGCATTTATGTGGGTGATACTGGTGGTCAAGTCTGGCGCATTGATTTAGACAGTGGTATCGGAGGACGTTTGGCATCACTCGGAAAGACGGATGCGGATGTGAGCAATAAACGACGTTTCTTCTACCCACCGGAGGTACTAAAATTGAGGGATCGCACGTATACGCCTGGGAGTTATTCAGATTATGATCTGGTGTTGATTGGTAGTGGTCACCGACCTAATCCTTTGGGAACGGATATTCAGGATCGCCTTTATGCGCTTCGTGATCGGGCAATTAAAGGGTTGATCGATGTGGATGGGGATGGTGAAGCGGAAATGGATGAGCCTAGTGATCTGCCAAGTTACCAGTTTTTTACGTTGAGCCATGATTATCTTTTTGATGCGACTGCCAATCTTATACAAGATGGTGACGATACTGAGAAAGCGGCGGCGCTTGCGTCTCTCCAGGATAACTACGGTTGGTATATTGATCTTGACAGATCGGGAGAGAAAAATTTGTCAGCACCCCTAGTGGTGCTAGGTGTGGCCTACTTTACCACCTTTGTGCCTCCGACTATCGATGCCAGCAGTGACTGCGTGACCGCAGAAGGTAGCGGCTGGATATATGCCTTGGATATCCTGACGGGTGCCGCTGTCAATCCAGATTATGATGGGAATGAAGATCAGATAGAAAAGAGCGACCGTCGTAAGAAGATTGGTGAAGGCATTCCTTCAAAGGTTGTACCAATCATAATCGGGGATAAAATCGTGCTGCTGACGGGTAGCGGTGGCGGCATATATAGTGAGAATGTGCCCTTTGGTAACGATCAGAATGGTAACGAACCTAGAATCTTATACTGGATTGAAGAGTAGGTTTTCTGGTGCAAGGTACGCCTTGCACTCCAACACCAGATTCCGGAGTGCAAGGCGTACCTTGCACGAATACAGGAGAGATAGATGACAAATGTTCGAGGTTTTTCACTCATTGAAGCTATGATTACCATTACTATTTTAAGCATTCTAGCGGCTATTGCTATACCTTCTTACCAGTACGCTATGATGAAATCGCGCCGTGCGGATGCTAAAATAGCTTTGACTGAACTGGCGCAGGCACAGGAAACTTTTTATATAGATAGGCGTACTTACGCCTTAAATCTGAATACCACAACCAGTGCTGATACTATACGGTGTCAATCATTTTGCAAGATGGAGGGGACTCAAGCCGTTTCGCCGGATGGTTATTATGCTTTGGATATTGCACCTCGTGGCGGGGGGACTATTGCTACTGGTTTTGTTCTCAAAGCAACTGCAAGGGGCCGCCAATTGAAAGATACTGAGTGTCAGATTTTTACTTTGGATTCAATCAACAATAAAGGCCCGAATGAGCATTGCTGGTAGTTCCGAAACTTAGGGCAGCAACTCTGCGGGAACGATAAAAATGAGACTTAAATACGCCCAACTGAATAATCATCTCAATCGGCAGGGACTCACCCCCCTCTATTTGTTGACGGGGGATGAGCCCTTACAAATGATGGAATGTGCGGACACTCTGCGGGCTTTTGCCCGTAAGCAAGGTTTTACTGAACGGGTGGTTTTAACCGTAGAAACCGGATTTGATTGGGAAGATCTTGAGGAGCAGACTGATAGCTTTTCTTTGTTTGCCAATAAACGTTTGTTAGAAATCCGTTTAGGCAATAAGTCCCCCGATGATAAAGGCACTAAAGTTTTGATAGCTTACTCCGACAAGCCGCCCAGCAATACAGTATTATTAATCATCGCTGATAAAGTCGAATCTAAAAAACAAAAAAATAAATGGTTTAAAACCTTAGATGAGCGAGGCGTGGTTATACAAATATGGCCTCTCAATGTATCAGATTTGCCCGGCTGGATAGTGCAACGTATGAGGCAATACGGTTTGCAAGCTTCTCCTGATGCGATCAATATGATCGCGGAACGCGCTGAGGGGCATTTACTCGCCTGCGCTCAAGAAATTGAAAAGTTGCATTTGTTGTATGGTGCCAGTTACATTGATACGGCGCAAGTGCTTGAAGCGGTCGCGGATAGTGCCCGTTTTGAAGTGTTTAATTGGGTGGAGAGCGTGTTGGCAGGTGATGTGCGGCGCTGTGTCCGTCAATTGCTGGGATTACGGGAGGTTGCTCCAGCTTTAGTCCTGTGGGCCTTAAATCGAGAAATACGCAATTTGTGTCATATTACTTATGCAATAGTACATATGGGACAGCAGCAAGATCAGCTCTTTAATAATTATCGCATTTGGGCAACACGTAGAAATGCCATGTCCCGCGCCATTAACAGATATTCACAACCCCTCTCGTGGCAGCGATTTTTGCGGCATACGGCGCGAATAGAGCGTATGATTAAAGGGGTGGAAAGTGGCAATCCTTGGGATGAGTTGCAGCGCTTGAGTTTGCAGATGGCGGGGGTGAAGTTATTTAGTGGTGTGAAAAATCCCTGAGTAAAAATAGCTGGAAAAATATTTTTTTACCCCCATAGAGGGCTAGTTGATCTAATAAAACTATTGGAGATTTGAAATGACTCATCGATTTTTGAATTTGCGTGGTTGGTTTTTTCTCTCAATGCTCTTATGTTCTACAGCCGTCTTAGCTGATCTGGAATCTGAGTTTATGGATGGCTGGATTGCTCTCGAACAAGGCAATTATGCGAGGGCTTTAAAGTTGCTTCGCAAGCAGGCGAAGCAGGGACATGCACAAGCGCAATTCTTATTAGGCAAGATGTACGACAACGGTTATGGGGTCACTGAGAATGACCAAGAAGCTCGCAAGTGGTATCGCAAGTCGGCGGAGCAGGGATATGCATACGCGCAAGATAAGTTGAAGCAGATGAAGACTTCGGATTCAGAGGCGCAGGAAGACCAGTTGAGGCATATGGAGACTTCGGATTGTCCTGGTAACAAATTGAGTCTGACTGTGAATGCTATTCCCTCGAATAGCCGAATCAGGATTATGAATATTGGACCGAAATATCAGCCGGGCATATGTCTGATGGAGGGGAAATACGAGATTTTTGTGACACATCAGGGTTACGAGAGCTATCGAGAATGGATAAAAATAACAGACGAAGATGTCTCCCTTGATGTCATGCTAACGCGATAGTTAAACCGTTCGTAGTAGGCGGTTTATCGCCTACCAAATAAGCCCCTTAGTTTTTTTGAGCTAAGAGGCTTTTATTTTGCACAAGTTTCACTTCACAAAATATGAATTTACAAGAAGACATGCTGCGTATCGGCAAACAAGCGCGTCAAGCCGCCCAAGTCTTGGCGCGTACTAAAACAAGCATTAAAAACAATGCTTTAGATGCAATCGCCGAAGAAATAGAACATCAAGATGAGCAATTACTCGCCGCTAATGCGAAAGACTTAGAGGCGGGCGAAGCTAAAGGTTTAGATAACGCCTTGTTAGATCGTTTGGCGTTAAATGAATCGCGCATCAAAAATATGATTGAAGGCTTACGGCAAATGATGGCTTTGCCTGATCCAGTCGGCGAAATAACCGATTTAAACTACCGCCCTAGCGGTATTCAGGTGGGCAAAATGCGTGTGCCTTTGGGCGTGGTGGGGATTATTTATGAGTCTCGCCCGAATGTTACCGCTGATGCTGCGGGCTTATGTCTCAAATCCGGTAATGCTACTATTTTGCGGGGCGGTTCCGAGGCGATTCACTCTAATCAAGCTATTGCCCAGTGCATTTCTGCCGGCTTAAAAGTGGCGGGACTGCCTAGCACCGCTGTGCAAGTCGTTGAAACCATTGACAGGGCAGCAGTGGGCAAATTAATCCGCATGTCAGAATACGTCGATGTTATCATCCCACGAGGTGGCAAAGGCTTGATTGAACGTATCAGCCAAGAGGCGCGAGTGCCTGTGATTAAGCATTTGGATGGTATTTGTCATACTTATATTGATGATAAAGCTGACCTTGAAAAGGCCGTGGCGGTCGCTTATAACGCTAAGACGCAACGCTATGGTACTTGTAATACAATGGAAACCTTATTAGTCGCACAAGGCATCGCGGCGCAAGTGTTGCCAAGATTGGCGGAAAAGTATCAAGCGGCGGGGGTTGAATTGCGCGGTTGTCTCGATACCCAAGTTTTATTGTCCAACATTCAAGCGGCTACTGATAAAGATTGGGACACGGAATATTTGGCGCCCATTTTATCTATACGGATTGTAAAAAGTTTGGATGAGGCAATAGAGCATATTCGTCTGCATAGTTCTCAACACACTGATGCTATTATAACTGAGGATTGGAGTCGGGCGCGGCGCTTTTTGACCGAAGTGGATTCTAGTTCGGTGATGGTGAATGCGTCTACCCGCTTTGCGGATGGCTTTGAATATGGATTAGGGGCGGAAATTGGTATCAGCACTGATAAATTTCATGCCCGCGGGCCTGTCGGTTTGGAGGGTTTGACTTCGCAGAAATTTGTTGTGTTGGGGGATGGGAATCTTAGGCAATAGTTATTGGCATGAGAAACTCAAACGGCAAGCCTATAGGAATTTTAGGGGGCACTTTTAATCCTATCCATCACGGACATTTGCGATTGGCCCTAGAATTATATGAGCGGCTAGATTTAGCCGAAGTGCGCTTGCTTCCTTCAGCACACCCTCCCCATCGAGAGCAACCGGCTGTCAGCAGTCAACGCCGTTTAGAAATGGTACAAGCTGCTATAAAGGGCGTAAAAGGTTTAAGCGTTGATGACCGAGAATTGCGGCGAGAGGGGCCATCCTATATGGTTGATACTTTAAGTAGTTTGCGCGATGATTATCCTCAGCGCTCTTTGTGTTTAATTTTAGGGATGGATGCTTTTTTGGGTTTACCCTATTGGTATCAATGGGAGCGCCTTATCACTTTGGCCCATTTTTTAGTGGTGCGCCGTCCAGATACTTCCTTGCCCGATGGAGATGTCATGCAGGATTTTTTGAAAGCGCATCAAGCTAATCGTTTTGAGGATTTAAGAAAGCAAACCAGCGGTGCTATTTGGATGGAAAAAATCCCCAGCCTTGCTCTTTCCGCAACGCAAATTCGTCGGATTATCGCCGCTGGCAAAAATCCCCGCTATTTGCTCCCTCTCGCGGTTTTAGATATTATTAACATTTATCAGCTTTACCGCCCAAGATAAATCTTGGACTCCTTTCATACCCTGATTCAGTACTTAAAATGTAGAATAATATGGACACTGAACAATTCCTTACAATTGCAAAAAATGCTTTAGAAGACAAAAAAGCGATAGATATAAAAGTCCTTGATGTCCGCAAGATCAGCAGTATCACTGACTTCATGATAGTGGCGACGGGCAATACGGCTCGACAAGTCATCGCGCTGGCGAAACATGTGGTAGAAAAGGCAAAAGCACACGGACATCGTCCCTTAGGAGAAGAAGGTGGCAGCGAGTGGGCATTGGTTGACTTAGGCGATGTTATCGTGCATATCATGCAGCCGGAAACTCGCGATTTTTATCAACTGGAAAAGCTCTGGAGTGATATGGCTGGAGAGATTCGGCTTAGTCAACTTTCTCCAACTTAAAGGTTTTTGCTGCCGGACGGGGTTTGCAACCCCGTCCGTAACGTTTTATGGTCGATGACGTTACCGGAATGTCAATTGTCTTTTAAATTTCCCGTGGTCAAATTGATAGATTATAAGGAACGCTGGGCAGAACAATCAGGCAATATCTTTGCCATGGTAGTACGGACGCATCTAAAAGGACTGGAGACGCGAAAGACACCAGAGCAACGCTTTCACTGGAAAAAGGAGTTAATTACTAGTCGTAAAAAATGTGCGCTTTTGTGTGAAAAAGTGATCACAAAGCAGAAATTTTTCGAGATACTTGACAATCATTTGAGTTTTGGTAAAATAGTAGGTTAATACGGCCTGCCTAAATTCACACTCGTGGATGTCTATGAGACCTGGGG
>JBDLJY010000241.1:0-9917 GCA_039714115.1 Pseudomonadota bacterium
GTTAAACCAACAATGGTGGTTTGATAGAGGCCGCTTAGTCAATGGTCATAGATTGTGCCTTGATGTACACAACAAGCATAGGAAAAAAAAGGGTGGCAAAGTACAGATATGGGAATGTCATGACAAGCCAAATCAACAATGGAGGTTGCAAACACACAGGTTTGAATACCCCCGAAAGACGTGGTAGTAGTGGCAAACCGCCTTTGCAGGAACCGGTTTGCAACCGGTTCCGTAACGTTTTAGCTCAGATCAAAAAACAAAACGATCTGACAGACGTTAGTTTCGGCGGAACTCGCCTTAACCTTAACGGTGCGCGAATGATACAAAATCAAAAAACGGTTGTCAAGCATCATTTCGAGCAAAATAAAAATCAATATTTGTCAATATTTGTCAATACAATGGCGAACTTGCATTGTCTTAGTAACTACGGCACCCGAACCGCTCTCGCCTTGGGCAAGCACCAAAGTGCTAATCCGTTTCACCTCAGTATAATCCTCTGGATTTAGGGAACATTCAGTTTTGCCCGCCAAAAGTTGTCCTCTCCAAATGTAAAACCCGGCGTTGTTGAACTCAGTCGCCGTTTCCCATGTTAAAGTTACAACACTCTGACTTACGGTGGCGGAAAAAGAGTCGTTAATAAGTGTGACTAAGGTTGCAATTCCAACAATGGTACTTTCATTCGCATTATTATTGCTGTAGTCCGATTCAGGGGTAATCGTAATCACGCGAGCGGTGTTAGAGAGGCTAGTCCCCGATCCAGGTGCCATCACTGTGATGCTGATGTCCGTCGATGTAGTGCCACTATTTAGACTACCCGTCCAGTCGCATGTCACCGTGCCAGACAAATGGCTGCAATTCCAATTCGTATCATTAGTGGCTGAGACGAATATAAATGTCCACCGAGCTGTTGAGCAGGTTTGCCCAGATGTCAGTTGCGTGCGTTTCCCGCCACAGGTTCTACTGGTGTGGGATCGTTGAAACCTACGCCCGGCTCATCCAAGTTGTTGATAATGAATGTCGTGGCCCAAAGAGAACTCGGAACAAAAACCACCGTTGAGAGCAGCAACAGAATGCTTGTTCTTGTTAGTGTACTTAGATGCATCGTTTTAGTCCTCCGAGTCTCTGGCAACGTGTTCAGGTTCGGTATCACATTGATAAGTGAGGGAGCCATCGGCACCGATTTGTACTTTCAATGTTTGAAACCGTCCCCGCAAATCTACCAAAACGTTGAGAAAAATATCCGAACTAAAAAACCATGTCAATCCCTCAAATATGACTTTTCAGATGCTTTGAGGGTTGAAAGGCAATGCCATCGCCTAACACAATGCCATTAAGTTAAGCCGTTAATTCAGACCTGCCAGGTTTCCAAAACCTGGCAGGTCGTTGTAAATTATACTAAAAATTAACCTGCTGGGTATTAGTCTCCCCGCAGGTTTGCCTTAACTTAATGGCATTGATCGCCTAACAGGGGCAACCACAAGGGATTGCCCCTACAAAACCTCACGTCTACTGTAGGGGCAATCCTTTATGGTTGCCCCTGTTAGGCGATGGCATTGCGGTTGAAAGGGCGTACTATCTCACGCGATGTGCAACTTTTTTAAAATTATTTTCAAAATAAAAAATAAATGTTGACAAAAATAAATGCTGTTTTAAAATTCAACCAACTTGTACTTAGATCGTGATTTCAATCCACCGATTAAGGAGACAATGATGAAACAACGTTGGGCAACTATGTTAGCGGCCTTTTTTCTTATGAGCTTTTTTTCGGCTCAGGTACTCAGTCAGGAACACCACTATTGGACTAATCAATTTGGCTCGCGTGCCGCGCTGATGAGTGGTGCTATTGTAGGTGGTGTTAGGGACACAAGTGCCAGCTTTTACAATCCGGGGGCACTTGGCTTTCTCAAAGCCTCGACTTTTTCAGCCAGTGGCAACGGTTATCAACTTGAGTCTGTTGACATCAGTAATGCGGCAGGAACAGGTATAGATGTAGATTCATCCGGCACTAATATTATTCCATTATTGATTTCTGGCACTTTTGCATTGGGTAACAATACATTTGGCTATTCACTGCTGGCCAAAAATCAATCCTCAATTAAACTGTCTGGGCGGCATGAAGAAAGCGCTTTCTCCGGACTTGACTCCAACCCTAACTTTGCTTTTAATCCCAGTACAGGAGAGCCAATTTCCAGAGGCTTGTTCGATGGTCCTGAAACCTATAGAGGGCAATTTACTTATGACAGCGAGGTTAGTGAATTTTGGGCTGGTTTAAGCTGGGCACACCAAGTGCGTGATAATATTTCTGTCGGTATCAGCGGTTTTCTTGCTTTACGGGATCAAAGTTTCAATGTGGTACAGTTTGGTCGTATGACGAATATCAACTCAGAATTCATAGCCAGTGAAGATTTATTTTTGAATATGGATTTTTATAATGTTCGCGGCTTGTTGAAGTTTGGGGCTGCCGCCGATTTTGATGCCCTTAAAATCGGTGCCACCCTGACCACGCCGAGTGTCAGTTTGTACGGCAAAGGCACAGTGGCAGGCGGTGAGGGGCAATTTAAGGAAGATGACACCATTGGTTATCTTGCCGATGATCGGCAAGAAGATCTTGATGCCGAGTATAAAACTCCGCTTTCTTTAGCCCTGGGACTAGAATATGCGATCACTCAAAAAACCCGCGTGGCGGGCACCATTGAGTGGTTTGCAGAACAAAAACGTTATGATGTCATCACGCCAGACTCCAAAAATTTCCTCGTCAGTGGAGGTGATGGCTTCATTGACAGCCAAGAGGTACTCAAAGTAGAAGATAAGGCCGATAGCGTAGTGAATTATGCTATAGCTGTTGAACATGCCTTTTCCAATAAAATAAAGGGCTACTTAGGCTTTCGCACTGATTTTTCAACATTCCCAGGTTATGATGATGAAGAAGCCTCGTATGACAAGATGGGCATCAACAATTGGGATATTTATCACATGACAGTTGGCATCGCACGTCAAGGCAAAAGTTCCGAGCTTGCTTTAGGCTTCACATATAGTTTTGGTAGTCAGGATAACTTTGAACAGTTAGCCGAGATCAATCCAGCGGATCGAAGTGGAGACGACTATATTCTTGCTATAAATAGTGAGGGAGAGGGGAAAGCCTCTGCCGATTATCAAGCCTTGGCTCTTATCATTGGTTATACTTACTATTTTAAATAGTGGCTATAGTTTTTCAGATAAATAATTTCACAAAGGGCAACCATAAAGGATTGCCCCTACAGGCGAATATTGTAGGGGCAATCCCTTGTGGTTGCCCTGATTTATCTGAACATCTATAGTTTAAAAATCCTATTTCTTCAAGAAATAGGATTTTTTTGCGCTCATACATCCACTTCATTAAAAACCTTTCCAACCAAGAGGCTTAAATGGAATTATACTCACCGGTTTATCCATGCCCCATTCACCGCGCTACTATCAACACATTTTGCCCCGGCTATTTACGTGGACTCAGCTTTATTGGCGATTTTGCCATTGTGGGCTTATCCAAACCACGCGAAAACAGCTTTTCGGGTTTACCCTTGGATGACAAAAGCCAAACAAATCCAAGCACGTTGTGGACTACTGGTAATTGATTTACGCAGTGGCGACATAGTACATGCCTTGCAAATTGAAGGCATTATCAGCGAACTCTATGACGTTGCCATCTTGTCCGGTGTACAATGTCCAATGGCATTGGGATTAAAAACCGACGAAATTCGGCGCGTGATCACCGTACCCCGCCCGTTTTTAGTATAGAGCCAAAATGAAATGAAGTCGATCTTCGGCGGAAGTTTTACTTACCAACTAAGGTTTACATGTTAAACGAACAAAACGAACTCTTAAATAAAATTCGCTTGGGTGAGGATTCGGTACTTGAATTTAAAACCGTTAAGATACAAGGAAAACGAATCTTAGGACCACACCCTAATAGTCTTGCCGACGACTTGGCGGCAATGGCAAATACTTGCGATGGTAATTGATGTACCGCGCAGTTTATTTGTGCATAAAAGCCCTGGTGGTTATTTCAAACGTTTGGGTAGATCAAAACGAGACATGACTCCCGAACAATTAGCCCGTTTATTTCAACAACGTAGTCAAGTCAGCCTTATTCATTTTGATGAACAAGCAGTGCCAGATACGCAAATGGATAATTTAGACAAAGAATTCTGGCAACGCTTCACACTAAACGGTGAAGATAAAGAAGAAGCCCGGATAACGCTACAAAAATTAAAATTACTCACTCTTGATGATTCTGGTAATGAGAGAGCGACTGTCAGTGGCATCTTGATGTGCAACCGACATCCAGAAAATTACTTACCCAATGCCTACATTGAAGCCGTCCTTGCTGTTCGTCAAACGTAATATGACAGTATCTGCGACTAAGAATCCTTGGCGAATAGAGATGCCTGAGTTTAGCGAAAACGCGGTGTTTGAGGCGATTGTCAACGCTGTCGCGCATCGAGATTATTCGATTTATGGGGCCAAAATTCGCCTATTTATGTTTGATGATAGACTTGAGCTTTATTCTCCGGGCACTTTGCCCAATTCGGTGACGATAGATAGCCTTCATTTACGGCAATCTACCCGTAATGAGTTGCTAACAAGTTTGCTGGCGCGTTGTCCGATTGAGGAAGATGGTATTAGGCGGCAGTATTTAATGGACAAACGCGGAGAAGGTGTCCCCATCATTTTGCGTGACAGTTTTACACTATCGCAAAAAAAACCAGTTTATCAGGTGATTGATGATGCCGAATTGCTGTTGAGCATTTATTCTGCACCATTGCCCGATAAGCTCCATGTCAGCACGCGCTAAGCTCAAAATGCAAAGCGCAATTTATGACTATAGTGAGTGAGATTGTCGCTCGACAAACCTCATTTTGTTTTTATTCGTTGTTGAACATTAGCTGTACTCACCACTGTTTAAGCGTGATGTCCAAATAATCCTTGGTTATCAGGGGTTAATTGATCTTGCTTATCGCAGTGGGAAATTAAAGTCAATTAGTGCGGAGGCTGTTTTTGAGGGGGATGAGTTTGATGTTGGGCACGAATATTTTTCATAAACCTGCGAAAGTGTTATCGGATTATAAGGGGTTTGTGGATGGTGAGTCGGAGGTGGTGTAATTGTTGTCATTGAGTTATGCGATGGTGGGCAATGGTGTTGCACATTTGTTTGGCATTTTTGGTTTTTTTTAATTTGATTTGGTGAGTAAAAAACAGGGGGGTTGGTTGGGTTAGTGGGGGTGGTGTGTTTTTATGGCATGGTAAAATAATTTATTCGTAATGAAATCAATAGCAACTCTGTTTTTTTTCAAAAATATCATTATGTTTTTTCTGGCCACATAAGGAGATTTTTATGACCGAAGAAGATGCTAAAAAAATAATGGAGCGGTTAAAAAAATATACTGAAGAAACCACTTCTAGCAAAGAGAAAGCCCTCCAAGCATTGATTGATGCTGGGCTTGTGAATGCAGATGGTCAACCTACAGATTTATATAGGAACTAAATTAGATGTATAAACATTATCCTTCTTTAGTTTTGGGATTCCATGCTTGTGAAAGAGAAATCGGAGAAGCCCTTCTTTCTGGAGATGGAGGTTTCAAAACTTCAACAAATGATTATGACTGGCTTGGTAATGGTATTTTTGGGAAAACAGCCCCCATCGAGCTGAAAAATATGGTGAAGAGCTTAAGAATATACGTAAAAAGTTAGATACTCCTTTTGTAGTTGGTGCGGTTATACATCTTGGGTACTGTTTTGATCTACTTGAATCACATTCACTGCAAGTATTGAAAAATTATTATTTGTCTTTAAAAAAGGCATATCTAAAATATGGTTTGGAAATGCCTAGAAACAACGATGTAGGAACGAATACCGAAAAGCTTTTGAGAAAACTTGATTGTGCGGTGTTTGAATATATGCACAGTGAAATGAATAAATCCAAGGAAAAACCTTTTGATTCTATAAGAGCGGCTTTTTGGGAAGGCGAAGAACTTTATCCTAGTGCCGGCTTTAAAGAAAAAAACCATGTACAAATTTGTATCCGAAATCCAAATTGTATCAAAGGTTATTTTCGACCTCTTGAAATGGATCGCGATTATCCAAGAGTATAATTAAGTCAGGCACTTAATGTTGTACTCATTGTCTGGAGCAGGATTCACAGGATTTTAGGATTACCAGAATTAAATACCTAGATAGAGATAATCCTAAAATCCTGAGAATCCTGTTTCAGACAGTATGTATGTGAGTGATGTTGAAAATGTGAGGCATAGTAGCGCGTCGTGGAAAAGTGCGGAAAAAGGTCGAAAAAATTAGATCTGGCATTTACATTTCACGGAAATGGGCAAAAAAATGGTGATCAGGCGGTTGATGAAGTATTTGCCTAAGTCTAGTGATATTTTGCAGTCGGCTTTGGCTGGGGATGAGCAGGTTTTTGATCGGTTTGAGTCTGGGTTGGGTTTTGGGGTGGAGGGGGTTTTGTGGATGGTGAGTCGGAGGTGGTGGGTGATAATTAGGGGGAGGTGGTGTAATTGTTGTCATTGAGTTATGCGATGGTGGGCAACGGTGTTGCACATTTGTTTTAAATTTTTGGTTTGTGTTTGAATTTTGTTTGGTGACAAGATGGCTGGGTGTTGGTTGGGCAAGCGGGCATGGTGTGCTTTTTTTGGTATGGTAGGATAAATAGCCATGTGCGCCGATGCGGGGAGAGTGTGGTGTTGAGATTGGGCAATATACGGTGCTATCGTTGATAATTAAGTTGTTTGCCCAAACTGATAGATAGTAAGGTGTTGAATTGTTCGTGCATGTTTGCGGTGGTTGGCTCACGTTTGCGTGTCAAAAAAATCCTATTTTTTGAAAAAAGTTAATAGCATGGTGCGGAGATATGATATAGTGGCTGCTCAAAATATTAGTTGAAAATGTTATGTTTATGCGCTGCGTTAATGCTTAAAGTGATGACACGCAATAACGGTGTCAATTTGCTGCCTGATGATAAAGCGTGATGGTGGCAAAGGTTTGTGAGTGATCGGCACTCCGTAGTACATTTTTTATTTTATAATATAGTACGATAGGATCGCAGCCGAGGGGCCAGGCTCGAATTTTATGCTAACCTCATGCCATATTTTGAACATCCACTGTATCATATCTCCGCTCCGTGCTATTAACTTTTTTCAAAACATCTGATTTTTTAACACACAAACGATCACCCATTCTCGCAAACATGCACCAATAACTCGCCAACCCCCCCGTATATCACCATCTCCCACCTGGCAAAGCTACATCACACACCGCGCAAAAAAATGGGCAAAAAAATCTGGCGATCCAGCCCTAAAGTTTGTTCCAAACATTGAAAGACTAAATAGCGACTATCCGAACGATAACCATGCCACCGCATAGCAGCGAGTGACAAAGCGTATGCTGCACCATAAGCAAGAGAAAACTGGCTATCTGCTGATAACCCAGTTAATTTACTATCTTGCAAGCGTGCTTTAGCAGAAGCAATCATGCCATCAAATTCATTTTGATCGGGTGGCTCAAATTTCAATTGCCCTATTTTGACTAGATTATCCAATTTTTATAATGACATTTTCGCTTCCCATGATAATGATTTTTTCTTCTGGCGGTATCTGTAGCTTTGGCAATAGAGCCATAGATAAAGGCAAATTCGATGGACTCCTTTATTGGTTCAAGGGATTGTCGTATAACATCGGCATAACCTACTGTTTTGCGAGTAATAGCACACATCCATTGTAAACCGGAGCGGCATAAATGAATTTGCCTGATAGTGCTTTTGGTTACCAATGTGCTTTATTGTAAGTAGACTAGCTGCGGTCATTTTATCCAGCTCGCGTTTAATCGTACCTTTGCCAATTCCCGCCAGTCGCACAATCTCATTCAAATAGAATGTTGTGTCTGGCTTTTGGAATAATAAGCATAAGAACAAAATCCACTGCATAACTCACGCCCTGCACAACGACATGATCCCCCCTTTGAGGCGCAGGTATCTCACCACGCAAAAAACACATGATGTTTTTGACTCAACACATTTTCATACCCAAAAGCCGGCGGCATTTTCTAGCCGCCCAGCACAATTACTACTTACACACCCTATATCTAGTAGCACGTCCCAAACCTAGACGCTCCAACTTATTCAAATCCAATAACTTCTTAATACACGCCTCAACCGTTCTAGCTGGAAAACCCAATGCCGCAATCGCATCAGCACGGCTAAAAAGTTTTGGAGACAAACTGCAAGCCCACTGCCACAAAGCCAACTGTTTTTCTGACAACAAATACTCAAAATTATCTTCTTCAAGAAACTTTATAGCCTCTTGTGCTTGGAGCCGCACTATTTTTAAAAAAAATAACAAAAAAGGAGCAATATCCTCAAAATCAGTTTTCCAACTCGCTTGTGTTCGATTCAGTGCCAGATAATAATCTGCCTTATTCAATTCCACCAACCGCTCCTGAGATACCACAGCGGCGAAATGATAACCTTCTTGCAACAATATCAAATTAGTCAACAATCGACTCGTTCTACCACTACCATCTTGAAACGGATGAATAGCAAGATATTCAAAAATAAAATTAGCGGCTAAAATCAGTGGATGTTTATTACTATCAAGTTTTGCCCACGCATACCAGTCTAACAACTCCTGCATTTCTTTGGGCACCAAATGCGGTGGAGTTGGATCAAAAATGACACCAATAATATTACCACTTTGATCTTTAGCCTCTACCCGATTTGAACCAAACTTATATTGTCCCTTGTGACGTGCGTCTTTATCACTATACTTCAACATATTACGGTGCAAATAAAGAATTGATGACTCTTTAATTGGAATCTCAGCATAATTACCAAATACCAACACCAACGTTTCCAAATAACCGACAACCTCTTGCTCATCACGAGTTCTAAACTTTTTTATCCGCATATTTCTATATAAATCATTAACTTGCTCATCAGTCAAGCGATTACCTTCAATACGGTTTGAGGAACCGCTTGAAGTGATGATCACCGCCTGTGTAAGTCGCTCAATGGTTTGTGGCAAGAGTTTTCCAGTCAATTGCCAGCTATTTTTAACACCATCAATTTCGGCTAAAATCATATAGATTTCTTCGATCAGCTCACTACTAAAATTTAATCTGGTAGTAAATCTAAAATTATTCCAGTCCATAGTTTTTCTCACATTGATTGAATGTGAGATTATGTGAGTTCGTGTGAATAAAAACAACCTCTTTTTTAAAAAGCCCCAAAACACCAAGACTTTTCAAACCCCAACTCACCGCCCCTCCAAACAACATCATCATCAGCATACACAAAATAGAGCCCCCCTAAAAATAACCCTCTCATCCGTATTCTGCCGCACCCGATAACACCTCCTCCGACCGATAACTCTCAACATTAACATTATTCGGACTATCCTCCGTCCACAAAAAAAGTCCGCCCAAAACAAGGCTCCCGCAAATTCGCCCCACCCATTGACACCTTAATCAACTGATAACCACCGTGACGCACCGACAAATCAAGTGAACCCGCGCTGACATGAAGAGTTTTTCTTAACCTCGAAGGGCGAGCAGCCTCATAATATGCCATATAAGCCCGATTTTTAGCCATTTCCACAGCCCACTTAGGCGAAATCTTTTAATCTTTAGAATGAAAAAAGACAATAGCTTATAAAATATAATAGGTTCAATAGGTTATCTTTCAATTTTTGAGATTCATGCCGCGAAATATCTTTAGGGGCGGAGCGGGTAAAAACCATGTGCCCACACTCCGCAAGTCTTAAATTGTTCCCTTATTCACCTGTAGGAACACCAAGCTGTGCATACCACCCATTTTTTTCAAGCAGTTTGATCCGAGCATGATGGTATCGAACCAGAGACTCAGCCAAAGAGAACGC
>JBDLJY010000242.1:0-9811 GCA_039714115.1 Pseudomonadota bacterium
ATTAAAAATGTATATAAAACAAATAATTATATATAAACATATATATATATTGTCTATTAATCAGTTATTTAAAAATATAAGAATATTGAATGTATATAATAACTTATTGTTATGTAAAGACTCTTTTCCTGAAATTTGCTTGCTAATGACTATTGAGTTTTATTTATAAAATAATAATATGCTAAACTCTGGGCGCGAATTTTTAAGCTGGAGGAATAAACGTATGGCGGAAACCGCAACATCTATAGCCGGTCAAGAAACCTATAACTACAAAGTCGTTAAGCAATTTGCCATAATGACCATTGTATGGGGGGTTGTCGGTATGGCAGTGGGCGTCTTTATCGCTGCCCAACTGGCTTGGCCTTGGCTTAACAATATTATTGATGTCCCTTATTTTACGTTTGGTCGTTTACGACCTTTACACACTAACGCTGTTATTTTTGCCTTTGGCGGCTCAGCGTTATTTGCGACTTCTTATTATGTCGTGCAACGCACCTGTCATGTGCGCTTATTTTCGGACAAATTGGCCGCTTTTACCTTTTGGGGTTGGCAAACCGTCATTGTTTTAGCCGCGATAACTTTTCCGCTGGGTATTACGACGACCAAAGAATATGCTGAGTTAGAATGGCCGATTGATCTGCTCATTGCAGTCGTGTGGATTTCTTATGCCATTGTTTTCTTTGGAACTCTTATCAAGCGAAAAGTATCGCATATTTATGTGGCTAACTGGTTTTATGCGGCCTTTATCATTACCATTGCCATATTGCACATTTTCAATAACTTAGCAGTACCCGTTTCAATGTGGAAATCTTACTCCGCCTACGCTGGTGTGCAAGATGCGATGGTGCAATGGTGGTATGGTCACAATGCCGTGGGCTTTTTCTTGACTGCCGGCTTTTTAGGTATGATGTACTATTTTGTGCCTAAACAAGCAGAGCGACCTGTGTATTCCTATCGTTTGTCGATTGTTCACTTTTGGGCACTGATTTTTACCTATATTTGGGCAGGGCCACATCATTTACATTACACCGCCTTACCAGATTGGACCCAATCTTTAGGCATGGTCATGTCCCTGATTCTGCTGGCACCGTCTTGGGGCGGTATGATTAACGGGATTATGACACTGTCGGGTGCGTGGGAAAAATTGCGTAGCGATCCCATTTTGCGTTTCATGATTGTGTCGGTTTCCTTCTATGGTATGTCCACTTTTGAAGGCCCCATGATGGCGATTAGGACAGTCAATGCCTTGTCACATTATACGGATTGGACGGTTGGTCATGTGCATTCGGGTGCTCTTGGCTGGGTGGCTATGATCACAATGGGCAGCCTGTACTATTTAATACCGCGTTTGTTTGGACGTACACTGTATAGCATCAAACTGGTTGAGTGGCATTTCTGGACAGCGACGATTGGTGTCGTGCTGTATATTACCGCAATGTGGGTTTCGGGCATTATGCAAGGGCTGATGTGGCGTGCAGTCAATGCTGATGGTACTTTGACCTATAGCTTTGTTGAATCAGTGCAAGCCATGCATCCTTACTATGTCACTCGTTGGTTAGGGGGCGTATTCTTCCTGATTGGCATGCTGATTATGGCTTATAACATCTGGAAAACGGTGACGAGTCCTAAAGTTGCCGAAGTCAATGATGCTGTTGTTGCACCCGCTTTAGCGCATTAAGGAGAGATCAAATGGCTGATGCCCATCAAAAAGTTGAAAAAAATGTTGGCTTAATGATTATTCTCATCACCGTGGTGGTGAGTATTGGCGGCTTAGTGCAAATCGTGCCGCTATTTTTTATGGACTCAATGACGGAGCCGGTAGAGGGCTTAAAGCCTTATCCGGCGTTGCAATTGGCGGGGCGCGATATTTATGTCCGTGAATCTTGCATGGTGTGTCATTCTCAAATGATTCGCCCCTTTAGAGCGGAAACTGAACGCTATGGTCACTATTCCGTCGCGGGTGAATTTGTTTATGATCGTCCCTTCCAATGGGGTTCTAAACGGACGGGGCCCGATTTACACCGTGTCGGTGGGCGTTATAGTGATGAATGGCACTTTGCCCATTTGATTAACCCTCGTGATGTGGTGCCAGAATCGGTGATGCCGGGCTATCCTTCATTGGCAGATAATCTGATTGATGGCGAAGAAGTTCAACAGAAAATGCAAGTACTGAAAGATTGGTTGGGTCATCCGTACACCGATGAGGAAATTGCCAATGCTCCTCAAGCGGTGGAAGGCAAAACGGAGATGGAAGCCCTCATCGCCTATCTGCAAAACTTAGGCACATTGATTAAAACCGTGAGGTAACATGGAGATCGTGGCAATTTTTCAGTCCGTTTGGACGATTGTGGTCATGGTCATCTTTTTAAGTATTGTGGTGTGGGCGTATAGCCGCAAGCGCAAAGCTGAGTTTGATGAAGCGGCTCGCCTACCCCTAGATGACGATGATTCGGTCGAAGCAACAGTCAAGGAGAAGCATCATGTTTGATAGCAGTATGTTTACAAGTCAATTTTGGGAATGGTTTATCATCATCCTAACGGTGGCTGGCATTTTAGCGTGTTTTGGCCTGATTTTATGGTTAGGCGGTGACCATTCTAAACCCGACGAAAAAGTCGAAACGATGGGGCATGTTTGGGATGAAAGCCTTGAAGAATATAACAATCCCCTACCTCGGTGGTGGTTGAATATGTTCTACATCACCTTGGTGTTCAGTATCATCTACTTGATACTTTATCCGGGATTGGGATCATTTGCCGGTGTCTTGGGCTGGACTGAACTGAAGCAGTACGAACAAGAAATGGAGGCAGCCGAAACGCGCTATGGGCCGATTTACGCCAAGTATGTCAAGGAACCGATAGCGTCGTTGGCTGAAAATCCTGATGCGGTCATATTGGGTCACCGTTTGTATATGACATATTGTACTGTTTGTCATGGCTCTGATGCAGGGGGTGTCCCCGGCTATCCCAACTTGCGCGATGATAATTGGCTTTATGGTGGCAGCGATGAGGCCATCAAGAGTACTATTATGAATGGTCGTCAGGGGATGATGCCCTCTGCCACTCAAAATGGTCTCAAAAGTGAGGATGAAGTCAATCAGGTGACGCAATATGTGCTGAGTATGAGTGATGGGCAACATGATCAAGCGGCAGCGGCGGAAGGTGAGAAAATCTTCAAGCGTGTCTGCTTTGCCTGTCATGGAATGGAGGGCAAAGGTATGCAGGCTTTAGGGGCACCTAATTTGACTGACAAGATTTGGCTCTATGGTGGTAGTGAGGCGAAAATTAAGGAAAGCATTGCCAATGGTCGTCAAGGTAGGATGCCTGCTCACGGTGAATTTTTGGGTGAGGCTAAAGTTCATTTGTTAGCGACTTATGTTTATAGTTTGTCGTTTGAAAAGTGAAATCTTAAATCGTTCGTAGTAGGCGATTTATCGCCTACTACGAACAAATAAAATTTACAATAGCTACCCATCTTTATGAAAAATTCAAATACTCCTCCCGAAGAACAACATAGCCTTTACGCTGAACGTGAAAAAATCCATCCCCGCATTGTACTGGGATATTTTACCCGCCTAAAAGCGCTAAGTGGTATTGTATTATTAGGTCTTTACTACATAATCCCTTGGTTACAATGGGATGGCAATCAAGCGTTATTATTCGATCTACCCGCCCGCAAATTTCATATTTTGGGCCTCACTTTTTGGCCCCAAGACTTCATTTATCTGTCCTTTTTATTGATTATTGCCGCCGTTACCCTGTTTTTATTTACCGCATTAGCCGGACGCTTATGGTGTGGCTTTGCCTGTCCTCAAACGATTTGGACAGATGCCTTTTTATGGATGGAGCGTCTAGTCGAAGGCGATAGAGCCAAACAAATCAAACTCGACAAAGCTCCACTCTCATTCCGCAAATTTCGCATTAAAGCGACTAAACATACATTGTGGTTCGTTTTCGCCTTATTCACAGGCTTCACATTTGTCGGCTTTTTTACGCCTATTCGTGAATTAAGCGAAGGAGTCATGACATTTAACCTGAGTGGTTGGGAAACCTTCTGGTTATTCTTTTATAGTTTTGCCACTTATGGCAATGCCGGTTGGCTGCGGGAACAGGTGTGCATTTATATGTGTCCTTATGCACGCTTTCAAAGTGCCATGTTTGACAAGGACACTATGATAATCGCCTATGATGAAAAACGCGGAGAGGGGCGAGGCACACGTAAACGCGATAATAAAGACTATAAAAACCAAGGATTAGGTGATTGTATTGACTGTACGATGTGCGTACAAGTTTGTCCCACTGGCATTGATATCCGTGAGGGTTTGCAATATCAATGTATTAGTTGCTCCGCCTGTGTTGACGTGTGCGATGATATTATGGACAAAATGGATTATCCCAAGGGCTTGATTCGTTACACCACCGAAAATATGCTTAATGGCATACCCACTCATATTGTGAGACCCCGTCTTTTTGTTTATGGGGGCATATTATTGGCTATTTTCATCGGTATGGGTTATGCCATCAGCACCCGCTCACTGGTACAATTAGACGTTATTCGTGATCGCAGCCGTTTGTTTATAGAAACGGATGCTGGTTCAATTGAAAATGTTTATCAGTTGCGAATTATGAACAAGGACAACCAGCCGCATGTTTATGACATAGCCGCGACGGGAATTGAGGGCTTAAAATTTGCAAAAGAGCATAAAATTGAAGTTGGATCGGGTGACGTGATAACGCTGCCGGTGCGTTTAGCGGCTAATCCCGACAATTTAGCTAAACGCAGTACAAAGGTGAACTTCAAATTGACAGCGCAGGATAATCCAGCGTTGACGATTACGGAAGAGGGGCGTTTTTTGGGGCCTCGATAGTCATTTCATTTAAAAATCCTATTTCTTCAAGAAATAGGATTTTTTTTGTGGCGATATTCAGAGATAAAAAAAAATGATTCAAGAAATATCAATTAAAAACTCTATGTACAGGACAAAAAAATATAACTTTTTGATATTAATAGATAGTATAATTTTACTCTGGTACACTTCTTATCCTAAGTTGATATGTTATAATAAAATCCACTTTATATTCCATCGTAAACTATAATCTTTATGGATATTTATCTTGATAATTGCTGTTTCAATCGCCCTTTTGATGACCAAACAAGTCTCAGAATTCATTTGGAATCAGAAGCAATAAAGGCGATTCTGGCTTCATGCAATACCAGTCAGTGGCATTTGATCATAAGTCAAGTCACTCAATTTTAAATGGCAAATACCCCCGATGAGAGTAAGAGAAAAAACGTAACGACACTCATTGTGGTTAATAATCCCCTTAAATGGTTAGAGGAGGTACTTTGATGAACTTAATTCACAATCAAACGGATAGTCAAATCAAATTACTAGGATTTGAAGTCTTAAAAAGGGAATTAGGTGTGGTTGGATTCATTCGATTTATGCAGCAATTTGACCTCGGTAGCGGTGATTATGTTAATGATCGTCAAGAATGGCAGCAAGCCTACACGGTTGATACCTTGGCGAAAACCATTAAAACCCATCACAACTAGGCTTATTATTTAAATACAATGAATACAAGCATCAACAAAGAAAATATTGGGATTATCAAAATTTCGGTATCGGGCTACAAATCCATTTATCAAGAGCAAACGTTTGAGATTGCGCCCTTAACGCTGTTGGCAGGTGCCAACAGTTCTGGTAAATCTAGCCTCTTGCAGCCCTTATTATTGCTCAAACAAACCCTAGAAGCGCGTTATAACCCAGTCCCCCCTATTACTTGAAGGTAATCATGTTAAAATAACCTCAACTGCTCAATTATTCAGTCAATTGGGTGGTGATGAATTTTCCATTACTATCAAAATGGATGACGGGGAAACAGTTAAAATAATCTATAAAGCGCTTGACTCTGACGAATTATATATAGATAAATTCATTTATCGTCATCCTAATTTTCCTGATTATGAAATTTCTCCTAATCTGTCTCATCAGCAAATTTTGGTTCTCTTACCCGAAGAACTCAGGGCACGGGAACAAGAAGGTTATAAGTGGATTGTTGAGCGCGAAGCCTGTTCGCTCAATATTGTTCTGCAAAAAGACGAGCGGATCAATTTAGAAAGCTTACTTTCGCCACGTTTATTAACTGAGCGTCACCTTGAGAGTATTATTCATTTACCCGGATTACGAGGCAATCCAGAACGTCATTATCTGACCAACGCCGTTTATAATAAAAATCAAGTGACTGGCCGTTTTGAAAATTATGTGGCCCGTATTATCCGTGATTGGGAACCAACTCGCTTGAAACAATTGGGCTTAGCACTTGAAAAATTGGGCTTGACTTGGAAAGTCGAAGCCAAACAAGTCGATGCCACCCGTGTCGAATTGCGAGTGGGGCGTTTAACTCAACGACAAGGGGCGGCTGATTTAGTCAATATTGCCGATGTTGGTTTTGGCGTATCGCAAACTTTGCCAGTCATTGTGGCATTGCTCGCCGCCGCACCGGGACAAATCGTTTATATCGAACAACCCGAAATTCATTTACACCCCAAAGCACAATATAAAATGGCTGAACTGTTGGCAGAGGCCGCTAATCGAGGAGTCAAGGTAGTAATAGAAACGCATAGTTCATTACTATTGCGTGGTATTCAAACGCTGGTGACTCAAGGACAATTGGCACCCAATCGGGTCAAATTACATTGGTTTACTCGTGATAATGAAGGTGCAACGGTGGTGAACGCTGCCTCACTTGATGAAAATGGGGCTTTTGGTGAAGAATGGCCTGAAGATTTTGGGGAAATTGAACTCAATGCTGAACAGGCTTATCTGGATGCGGTGATGTACAACCATGAAAAATAAACATGAAAACGGTGCCAATGTAGAGTCGCTACGACAATTGGGGCATGTAAAAAACGACGATAGATCAAAATGAACTGAAAACTCCGGCGAAAAGAGAAAAAGACGTGTTATTTTATCGTTCCCACGCGGAGCAAAAATGCCATTAAGTTAAGACAAACCTGACAGGTGTCAAAAACCTGTCAGGTTAATTTTTCATTGAATTTACAACGTGCCATGTTTTGGATACCTGGCAGGTCTGAATTTGCCCTTAACTTAATGGCATTAACATGTAGGGTGGATTATAAAAAGGAAACAACATGAAAAACAAACTATTACTACCGCTCATCCTGAGCCTATCTCAAAACCTTGCGGCTCTCGATTGCGACTATGCCGCCGACGTACTTTACCAAGCCCACAGCTTACATCACCAAAGTCACGCCTTTGAAAGAGAAAAGCTATTAGTAAAAATAGCAATAGAAAATTGCCCAGAAATGCCAGAAGCCCATAATTATTATGGCTCTCTTCTCGAAGATGAAGGCAATTATACCCAAGCCATTATCTACTACAAAAGAGCCATCGCCTTACGCCCCGACTTTTCTGAAGCCTGGTATGGCTTAGGCGAAACATACCACAAACAAGGACGCTTTCCCCTCAGCTTAGAGGCGCATCTTCACGCTTGTCAAACCGATTCCGATTCCAAAAAACGGATAGAAGCCCTATTGGAAGATAATCGTTATACCTTCACCGAAGAAGGCAAGATTATCGACAGAGACAGTTTATTGGTGCTCTATGACAAACAGCGTCAAAAAGCGATTGATCAAATGCTGTCCGATTGTGGATTGGGGCGATTCAAGAGAGTTAATCCAGCGGCGGTTTTTCGTAATTTTCAATTTGCCCCCCGCAAAGCAGATTTAGAACCCGGCTCAGAACGCCAACTTGAAGAAATCGTCGCGGCACTATTGAATTTGCCCAATCGCGTGATAAAAATAGATGGACACACTGACACGCAACCCTTCAAAGATGCACCAGTGGCGGACAGTAAGAGACTCAATTTAGAACTCTCACAACAACGCGCTGATACCATTGCCAACGCCTTGAATATTCGGGGCATCCCAATGAGCCGTATCAAAACCGACGGACATGGCTACGATGAACCGCTGGTAGCCGGTAACAATCCCAGTGCTTGGGCACAAAACCGACGAGTGGAGATTAAACTAGATGATTAGCACCGGAGTCCAAAATTTATTTTGGACGATTTTATGTCTTTTCGCAATAAGCGTTCAAGCCGAGTCCACGAGATTCGGAAGAGTGGAGCCCTCTCAGCACGCCTTAGTCATCGGCATCGATCACTATCAACACCCTGACATAATCACGCTAAAAGGTGCCGTTAATGATGCCAAATTACTAAGGGATGCCTTGCGCCAAGCCAAGGTAAAATTACCTAATGATCGAGTCTTACTCAATAAGAAAGCGACTCGTAACGCATTTCTTAAAGCTTGGCGAAACATGCTCAAAAAAGCCGAGCCGGGGGATACCTTAATATTAACCTTCGCTGGACATGGTGGACAAGAACCCGATAAGGCGCCAAGGGGTGAAAAGGATAACAAAGATGAAAATTTGATCTTTCATGATTTTGACGGAACCATCGGAGGGCGTATCACAGATGACGAATTATATGGACTTTTTAAACAAGCCAGTAATTACAAAATATTAGTCGTGATCGATGCCTGTCATTCCAGCGGCATGGTGCGCTCAAATGTTGGACAATCGCTTAGCTATCGTTCCACTGGATTTTGGAATATTCGAGGCATTTCCACGCTACCCAAAAGCGATGAAGGCAAACATCATGCCCACGTCACTTTGCTCACTGCCGTCAATAAAGACAAATTACAAGTGCCAGAAACGGTATTAAATAAAAAATATCATGGCGCATTAAGTTGGTTTTTTGCACAAGCGATCAGTGGCAAAGCGGATGGTAATCAAAATGGGCGTTTAGAACGTGACGAACTGGAACGTTTTTTAAGCCAAAAAGTCAGCACTCATATGAAGCATGTGCAAAACCCCAAGCTATTGCCTCAAAGTGATAAAGTCTCCGTATTCAAATTAGCACCACAAGCACCTAAATCTGCTTCATCACCTTTGATACCGGATATAGCCATCGCGGTAAAAAATGCTAGTGTACCTGTTGGCTTAAAACATGTACGGCGCGTCAAACAAGCCTTTGACTTACGTTTTGTGAAAAAAGCGCGACAAATAGAAGTCTTCAATCAAACAGGGGACAAAATCACGACGCTCTCAAGGAGAGACGCTTGGCAACCCGTGATAGACAAGGTACGCCTGCTGAAAACCTTAGCGACACAATTTGATATGCGCCTAAAACCGATCCGCATTCAGCTACTCGAAGGAGATAATTTGCATCAAAAAGGGACATTTTTGCATTTCACGATCTCGCCAGGAGATCGCTCCGAAAACTTAAAGGCACTGACAATATTTGGACTGGGCGCCAAGGGAGAATTACAATTTTTATACCCAATAATAGAATATAACGATTCCTTATTGGTTTACCGATTTCCCTACAGCGTACCCCCAATCACAGTGGGACCATCATTGGGCGAAGAAAATTTAGTTATCGTTTTATGTGACACACCGGCAAAGGAATTGCACAAACTCTTATCGCGTGTGCAACCCAAATTACCGGCACCGGAACATGTAATACCTCATTTACGCGACTGCCAAGTGGGACAATATGCGGTGTTTAGTGGGGAATAACCAAGATAAATCTGGCCGACTCCAGAGATTTAAAAACCCTTGATACGAAGTAACAGAGCTGGCGACGTTCATCACGGATTTAGTTGTTTAGCTTCGCTGACTTCGTATCGGGAATGGAGCTACGCGGATTTCCCGAAACTCATAAACTCTAGTACAACGGATTCGGGGAGTAAACGGATTAAAACCTCAAACCTTTTGTTTCGGGA
>JBDLJY010000243.1:0-9789 GCA_039714115.1 Pseudomonadota bacterium
ACGAACGCTTAATTTTATGGCATTGACGCGGAGCGTCTTGCAAGGAGAGCCAGAGATCAATGCCATTAAGTTAAGCTCAAAACATTCTTTTGTAGGGTGGGCAAAGTGTTTTTTTTGCCCACCGTTTCGGGGCTGGTGGGCAACAAAAAACACGTTGCCCACCCTACAATACTCTCCAAAGCTGAAGCTTTGGACTCCGGTGTTGGAGTCCAAAGCTTTAGCTTTGGACCGGTGTTGGAGTCCAAAGCTTTAGCTTTGGACTTACTTCACTGATATTGGATTTCTCACTAAATACATCGGATTATAAAACTTATCAGGTATTTTTCGCGGCGTTATTGAGAGATAACGAATAATTGTCTTGCGCTGCCGCTGAATTTTGTCGATCAATGTCATGGCATTAACTTGCCTATGTCCATTTACTTCGCCTAGCTTAAAATAGGCGCGTTTTGCCAATTTGCCTGAAGCGACATATAAGTTGGCAGCGACTGGCCAAAAACCGTCTTGTGCGACGTAAAGTTCAATACGGGCATAAGTCGTCCCTTTGCGGATGGAATGTAAGTCAAGTTTTAAACAAGGTATTCGATTGATGACCACTTTTTGGCCGACTTCGCCATCATAATCTTCGCTCCAAGTCATGGTTGCAATGTCACCCGTTGAAGCTTCGCCTAATAATTTTTGCGTGGGCGTGATGCGAATAGGGCGGCGGCTTTTTGGCATTATCATCCAAAATTTGTCGTCTAACATTAAGACTTTTTGACCGCGTTCAACGGCGGAGTTAAAGATTACTAGGGAGCGTCGTCCGGGTTTGATATAGACGCTATATTGGCGTTCCTTGTCCAATTTGCCTTTTTTATACAAGGCGACGCTGGTTTCTACTTGCACCGTGTCTTGGCGTAAACGGTAATTGTCTGCCTGTTTCAGGATTGTTTGTATTTCCGCTGCCTGGACTGTGCCGGTTAAGGCGATTAATAATAATATTAGTATGTTAAACATAAAACCTCCACGGTTCCAAGATAAATCTTGGACTCCTATCCAGATTTAAACATGTTTCAATGCTTCGACAATCGGTTTGTTAGCCGCTTTATGACTGCTGAGCCATGCTGCTGCAATACTAAGAGCAATTACAGCGAATGTCGTCAAGCTATAAAGCGAAATTGATATATAAATATATAAAGGATAAGTTTCAGAGCGTCCGGGTGGGGGTGGCATCTGAATATCTAGGAAAAACAATGATATGGATGTGCCCGCAGCAAACAGCATCCCCAATAATGTGCCAGCAAGAGCTATTATCATAGCTTCTAGCATAAAGTTACGCACAATTTGTCGCGGTAATGTACCTAATGCCAACAATGTTCCTGTTTCACGGGTGCGCTCTACTACTGTCATTGACAAAGTATTCGTCACTGCAAAAAAGACGATTAGCAATATCATTGCGCCTAAAATACCAAAAATGCGGTTATATAGGGCTTTCACTTTGAAATAGAAATAGGCTTGTTCCCACCAAGGCTGCATGGCGAGTTCGGGATATTGTTTTGCTAGTGTTGCTTGTATCTTTGCCGTCTCTTTTGTTTCATAGAGATAGATTGATAAGGTACTCACTTTATTTGTGACAAGCAGCTCTTGAGCTGTGGGCAAAGCGACGAACAATAGTCGTTTATCCAGTTCTGGTACGCCAACGGAAAAAGTGCCTTGTACTTGTACATCTAAGGCATTAAGAACGCCATCCGTTGTGGTTGTGAGCAAGGTTAATGAGCTGCCAAAGTCTGCATTAAGTTGTTTGGCTAAGTTTTTAGCCAGCATCACTTGGGGCGTCAATTCTGTGGTTGTGGTGAGAATTTTGCCGGTTAAGACGTTTAAAAATGGCCCTTTTACGTAAAATTCCCGCTCAGGATCGACACCTGTCCCTGTGAAGATCACCGATTTATCCCCATTACTGATGAGCCCAGAAAATTGCAAACGGGGAATCGCCATGCGTATTCGCTGATCCTGTTCTATAGCTTCTTTCAAGGTTTGATGCATGCTTAAACCATATTCCATGGGAATTTCTTCTTCCTGACTGAAATAGTTCGAGTGAGCAACCACAACATGTCCCGATTTGCGGGCACTGGCTTCGCGCAAAGAATCATAATTGTACAGCGCAAAGCCGCTGGAAATTAAGATGGATGCTGTGCCCACCGCTGTAATTATTATCGTCATAAAGGAGCGGCGACGATTGCGTATGACATTTTTATAGGCAAACCATAACCATTTCATTGTAATTCTCCATCAATCAGTTGTAATGTCCGATCACAACGCGCCGCCATACGTTCGTCATGGGTAGCGATTAAGAATGTGGTGCCATAATCGCGCCCAAGTGCGTGCATCAAATCAATAATATGATGAGCTGTCTGAGTATCCAGATTGGCGGTGGGTTCATCCGCGATGATTAAGGGTGGTTTTTTGATCAAGGCTCTGGCAATCGCAACGCGCTGTTGCTGCCCACCGGATAATTGATCAGGCAAATGATTAACGAATTTGGCTATTCCCGCCTGTTCTAAAAGTGCCAAGATAGGTTCCCGACGTACTTTGACACCAGCCAGCAACAAAGGATATTCTAAGTTTTCAAATACCGTCATCACAGGAATTAGGTTGAAACTTTGAAATACAAAGCCGAGATATTCGCGTCTATGTAATGTAAGTTCTTGTTTTGTCAGGCGACTGATGTCTGTGCCATCGAAATGATAATTTCCTTCGTCGAAGCCATCTAATAAGCCACAAATGTTTAATAGGGTACTTTTACCGCTGCCGGAGGGGCCTTGTAAGGCGGTAAATTCTCCTTTGTTGATGACTAAAGTGACGCTTTTCAGTGCCTGAGCCAAGTGATATTTTTTAGAAATGGATTCGAGTGTCAATAATGCACTCATTTTTTTAACTCCCATAAACTCGTTTGGAGCGCGTAGTTTAATGAGTCTGAGAGTGGTTTGAAAGTTTGAGGCGATAAAAGGTCGAGGGGGGGGATGAAATGCGTTATTTGGGAGTAGGCATGTCCAAAGCTGAAGCTTTGGATTCCAAGTGCTATTTGATGTGAAGTCAAAAAAAACTTGAATATGTTCCTCGTTCCCACGCAGAGCCCCTACTACGAACTTACCAAATTGCATTGTTTCTCTGCTTGCGCGGTTTGAGCAAATCAGTCAAGCTCTCAAGGCGCGAAAGGCTGATTTTAACGTTTTGCCTTGCTACTGGGCTGGAGCGTTTAGTTTCATTATTAAACGATCAAGTCAGCTCATTTAGCCCCGGCAGTGAGTCGCCTGGTGAAATATTACAGGCTCGTATTTGGCTGCCCAGCTATCTAGTATGCCGAGCGTCGCCGTGGTTTTGTCACAGATCAAACTGTCCATCCAGTTGGCGATGTCTTGTTTTACCAATCCTCTGGAAAAGCAATTCGCCAATTTATTCATGATAAAATTATGGAAATTGATGGGGCAGTTGTGCTATTAGCGCACAGTTTAGGGGGAATCGCTTGTGCTGAATTATTGGCGGAGGCTGACAAAAGCTTAGCTGAAAAAGTGAAGCTGTTGGTAACGGTTGGCTCGCAAACGCCTTATTTGTATGAGCTTGATGTCTTGCAAAGTTTACGGTTTGAGGATATTTCCCCTGATGAGCGTTTGCCGTCCCATTTTCCGGCTTGGCTCAATGTTTATGATCAGCATGATTTGCTCAGCTACATTGGTAAAGATAATAACTATCCCCAAATCGTTTGCCAACTTTTACGGAGGGAAAAATATTTTCTACCGTGGGATTGCCGGCACAATGGACAGTGATTTGTCTCATCCCCATTCAAAGCCGTTAGGTTATGGGTTACCTAAAAGCGTTGCCATGTTCAATCCGACACCTGCGATCATCACTGTTTGCACACTCACAATTGCTAAACTAATCCAGTAGCCCACCACGATCCAACTTGAGAATGATGGGCTATCGTAGGGGCAATCCTTTATGGTTACACCTGCTGCCCGCATGGTGGGTGCCGCGCAGAGGAGTAGGTGATTAAAACCTTGCAATAGGCGGAAAAAATCTGTATATTGCGACTGCGATCTACCTATCAAAAAGGAATTATCAAACCATGTTTTATAGTGATTTTAAAACCTAGAACAAATAAATAGTGAGCTAAAATAAATAGTGAGCTAAGGATAGTAATAAAAAATTAAGTCAATTGTTTGTGGATATCATGAAGGTAGCTTTTAATCTAGCTATCAAAATAGATGTATATGCCGGTGGATTTCTTCTAACCATAAAGAAAATAATTTTCTTGAGACTTTGAACATTGCCAACTTTATCCAAAAATCAACTAATAGCCGCACTTGAACGCGAAAATGCTAACATGAGAGTCGAGTTGGAAAAAGCTAGGAAACTAGCTTATCTTAGTATGATGGCAACGACGGTGGCGCATGAAGTTAGTCAACCAGTTCACATTATTCGCGCTATCACAAGTGCTGCTTTGGATGATCTTAAAGACAATCTTTTTAAGCCAAATGAAATCAAGCCGGTACTTGAGCGCATCCATTGCCAAACCACACGGCTTAATAAGCTTATTCAAAATTTCCGGCAACTAGCACGAAGTGACAACAAAAATCGTGAAGCTGTGAATATTAACCAATTACTCGAAAATACAATAGGTACCATTCCACACAAAAAAGCCAAGATTCTAATGATACAACAACTAGAATCCGCTCAATCTCCGTTGATAACTTATGCTAACCCATTTCAATTACAGGCGGTTTTAAGTATTTTACTAAACAATGCCTTTAATGCTCTTGAAGGACGAAAAAATGCCACCGTGTGGGTGAAAACCTTTGGTGCTCCGTCTCAAAAAGTAGGCTTTAGTATAGAAGATAATGGTGCTGGACTTGCTCCTGAGTACCGCGAATTTATGTTCAAACCTTTTGTTAGCACTAAAACCATTGAACATGGTACCGGTTTAGGATTGTACCTTGCTTATAAGATAATTGAAGAATTAAAAGGAAAGTTATGTTATAAAGATCGTCGGGATGGTGGTGCCAGCTTTATTGTTACTTTACCTAGAAGATAACAGGCTATGGAACGACAATATAAGTTATTGATTGTAGATGATGAAACCGAAATACGAGACACTTATAGCGATTATTTTGCTAAACGAGACTTTATTGTAGAGACAGCGGCAGATGGCGTTGAAGGCTTAGACAAATTATTACAAGACGAATTTGATGTTGCCCTCATTGACATTAAAATGCCTAAAATGGATGGTATAGAAGTGATTCGTCAAGCCTTGGCATATGATCCGGTTGATGCGAATATCATATTTATATAATTTCGGTGATGGTAGTCAAATATTGAGGATACTTAAATCTTTTTTGCAAACCAAAATTATTGGAGTCTGAATAAAATCTAGGATAATCTCGTCACAGTGATAAATCCTATTTGGTGCGTGGGACGCACCCGGAGCTCGCTAAATCATTAGGCCAAACGAGTCGCACATATAAAGGAGATTATTTACCAATGAAAAACGCTAGTATTTTCAAGTTGTGGGCATTGTTAGTATTGATGTTCACGTTTATCAGCACTGCAAGCATATTGCAAGCAGCAGAAACTTTAGAACTCTGCACTGCCATAGATGGTTCAGGCAGTATAGGCCATAGTGAATTTCAGTTGCAGGTAGAAGGTTTGGCGAGAGCCATTGAAAAGCCTTCTGTAGTGCCTCAAAATAGCAGAGTCACTCTTTCCATAGTGCAATTCTCAAGCGGTGTTCGCGTTGAGGTTAGCCCCACACTTATAGATAGTCAAGCGACTGCTAATGCTGTAGCGGCTCAGGTTCGTGCTATAAGGCAGCTAGGTGGTGGCACTAATATTTCGGCTGCCATTGACGCTTGTACTCAACAATTTAGATTCACAACAGACAAACAAGTCATTGATGTTTCTACAGATGGTCAGAGTTCCGGTTCTTCGGAAGCATCAAACAAGGCGATAGCAGCCGGTGTGGATGTTATCAATGCTTTGGGGGTAGGAAGCGGTATAAATATTAATGAATTGCGCTCCTTGGTCAGACCTCAACCGGCTTCTGAGTTTCCAAAAAAAGGCTTTGTCCATATAGCCCCTAGTTTTGATGAGTATGCTAAAGCTATTAAGTCAAAGATAGCCGCTGAAACGGGACAACTGCTCGCAATTGAGTGTACACAACTTCCTCAAGTAGAATGTAAAGGCTTGGTGGAACTTTATTATCGTACAAAGGGGTATTACTGGAAAGAGAGTTGGAGCGCAGACCAAACACATTGCGACTGGAAGGGAATAACTTGTCAAGACGGACATGTCACTCAAATTGATCTAAGTGCAAATCAACTGAAGGGGACAATTCCACCATCAATTGGTTACTACTTTAATAAGTTGTCAAGCCTTAACTTAGCTGGTAATCAACTGAGTGGTTCAATTCCATCTTCTTTGGGACATTTGAGTCAGTTACAAAACCTTGCATTGAATAATAACCAACTCAATGGTTCTATCCCTAGTTCCTTATGTTATATAAAAAAACTACAAACCCTTAACTTGAATGACAATCAACTTAGTGGTTTTATCCCAAAATCTTTTAAAAAGTTTCAAAAATTACAACGGTTTGATATTAGCAATAATCAATTGATTGGTTTCCTTTCAGCTTTTTTGAATAATTTAAATCAGCCAATGTCTTTTGATTTGTCTGATAATAAATTTATTGTTGGTTCTGCTATTTGTCCAACAGTTGCTGATATTCCGCAATCTGAATGTAATGCTTTGGTACATCTTTATTATAGTACTGACGGGAAAAACTGGAAAGATAACACCGGCTGGAATGTGACAAATGCACCTTGTGGTTGGAAAGGCGTCTCATGTAGCGATGGGCATGTAACTAAAATTGAACTAATTGATAATCAACTCAAAGGTTATATTACTGAATCAATTGGGGATTTAGGGAATTTGACGGTGCTTAATCTGAGTAGTAATCAACTAAGTGGCCCTATTCCTGAGTCAATTGGGAATTTAGGTAATTTGACGGAGCTTTATTTGGACAAAAATAACCTAAGTGGCCCTATTCCCAAATCGCTTATCAACTTAAATAACTTAGAAGACTTATACGTTTCTAAGAATAAATTTTCATGTGATGAAATCGAATCATCGTTGATAAACCCGAAGGACTGTACTGTAGTGTCCACAACCACTCTGATCTCAATCGCAATTGGTTCTGCAATTGCCATTGGGCTGGCGTTTCTTTTTCTTTTATGATGTTCCACCGATATTAATGTCAGTTAAGGCTGGTGGGCAACAAAAACACGTTGCCCACCCTACAAAATAGCCTTCTTAAATATTCTATTTTCCCTTGGAGGCGAAATATCGGTAATTCCGACTTTTGCGATCTGTCAATTCTTCCCCAAAGAAACGCGTAATAACCTCAAGATAGGCTTTTCCAGCATCACTTTTTTCATTAAGTACGATGGAAGTGCCAATATTAGAAGCTTGCAAAATTGTGGGCGATTCCGGGATGATGCCTAACATAGGAATAGACAAAATATCTTCTACATCTTCAGCGCTTAGCATGTCGCCACGGTTCACACGTTTATCTATGTAACGTGTCAGCAATAAGTGCATTTTCACAGGTTCCATGTTTTGCGCTGCACGGTGGGTTTTACTGGACAATATAGTGATTATACGGTCAGAATCGCGTACCGATGAAACCTCCGGATTGGTTACGATCAAAGCTTCATCGGCAAAATACATTGCCATAATAGCGCCATGCTCGATACCAGCAGGAGAGTCGCAGATAATATAGTCAAAACGCTTTTTCAAGGTTTCTAACACTTTTGCTACCCCTTTCAAGGTGAGAGCGTTTTTATCATGAGTTTGCGATGCTGGCAGAATATATAAATTGTCAACCCGTCTGTCTCTGATCAGGGCTTGGTTTAAGCTTCCCTCACCCCTTATAACGTTGATAAGATCATAGACAACGCGGGATTCACAACCCATTATAATGTCAAGATTCCGTAATCCGACATCAAAGTCAATCACGACTGTGTGATATCCACGTAAGGCTAAACCTGTCCCAAAAGCTGCGCTGGTAGTCGTTTTACCAACCCCGCCTTTACCAGATGTAACAACAATAATCTTAGTCAAAGTTTTTCCCTACCTTATCTGTTAAAATTACAAATTTGAGTCACTTTTGGATGATTCTTCTTCCATAAAACGTGCGATAGCTTTAATATAGGCTAATCCAGCGTTGCTTTTTTTGTCGAATACGATGGGAACGCAATTTTCAGAAGCATTTGAAACGGCATGTGATTCTGGGATGATGCCTAACATGGGAATAGCTAAAATTTCTTTTACATCTTTAGCATCCAGCATTTTTCCAGAATCTACAGGTTTATCTACATAACGTGTCAGCAATGAATATTTTTCAACCGGTGACAAATTTAGCATTGCACGGTTGGTTTCTGTGGATAACGTCCCGATGATTTGGTCAGAATCGCGTACTGAGGCAATGTCTTGATTAGTTATGATCAATGCTTCATCGGCAAAATACATCGCCATGATGGTGCCATGCTTAATACCAGGGGGTGAGTCGCATATAATATATTTAAAGTGCTTTTTTAATGCTTCTAACACTTTTGCTACCCGTTCCAAGGACAGAGCATTTTTATCGCTAGTTTGCGAGGCTGGCAAAATGTATAAATTATCAAGCCGTTTGTCTTTGATCAGGGCTTGCTTTAAGCTCGCCTTGCCATTAATTACGTTGACAAAATCATTGTCAATGTGCTGATCACACCCCATAACAAGCCCAAGATTTTGTAACCCGACATCAAAATCAACCACAACTGTTTTATATCCGCGTAAGGCGATCCCTGCTGCAAAAGCAGCACTGGTAGTCGTCTTTCCAACCCCGGGTTTAGCAGATGTAACAACAATAATCTTACTCAAAATTTTTTCCTACCTTCAAAGTTTTTCACCCACTCAATGATAGTCGAAAAAAACAGTCTATGTCAAATAAAAACCTGTTCTGAAACCAGAGCTTAAAATTTTATACCAAATTTTAAATTCGTTTTAGGTTTGACAACTTCTCCCAAGAAACGTGCAACGACTTCAAGATAGGCTATTCCAGCATCGCTTTTTTTATCAAGTACAATGGGAATGCCCACATTAGATGCCTGTAAAATTGTAGGCGACTCAGGGATAATACCCAACATAGGAATGGCTAAAATTTCTTCGACATCTTCAGCTCTTAACATATCGCCGCGATCCACACGTTTATCTATATAACGTGTCAGCAATAAATGCTTTTTAACGGGCTCTAGGCTTTGCACCGCACAGCGGGTTTTCATGGACAACAGGGTGATGATACGATCGGAGTCGTGTACAGATGAAACCTCTGGATTGGTTACGATCAGTGCTTCATCGGCAAAATACATCGCCATGACAGCTCCATGCTCGATACCGGCGGGAGAGTCACAGATAATATAGTCAAAACGCTTTTTCAAAGTTTTTAACACTTTTGCTACCCCTTTCAAGGTTAGAGCGTTTTTATCATGAGTTTGCGATGCTGGCAGAATATATAAATTCTCGACTCGTTTATCTTTGAGCAGGGCTTGCTTTAGGCTTGCCTCACCATTAAGTACGTTAATAAAGTCATAGACGACGCTATTTTCACAACCCATCAGAAGATCAAGATTCCGTAATCCAACATCAAAGTCAATCACAACTGTTTGATATCCACGTAAGGCCAAACCTGTAGCAAAAGCTGCACTGGTGGTTGTCTTTCCA
>JBDLJY010000244.1:0-9692 GCA_039714115.1 Pseudomonadota bacterium
GGCAGTGGCGGTATCGTCGCTAGTGGCGTATTCTACTGATACTGCGCCATCACTATCACCTGTACGGGTAACGGTGCCCCTCAATTTGGTCAAATTACCCAATTCGCTTGGGATTGGGCCGGTGAGTTGGTTGTCACTCAGCTCGAACCTATACAAATTGGTCAAATTACCCAATTATTCCACTCCATCCCAATCACAAACCCTGCTTCCCCAAAACCACCCCCCATCATTCCGCCAATGATTACCGCCAGTACTATTATAAAAATTGACAATAATTTCACATTCTTCATAAGGAATGTCAGTAACTCTGAGGCAGGGGATTCAAAGGCTTTGTTGATCGTTAGCTGATCGGTTATTGGGCAACCGATAAACGGTCGTTTTTATCTGATAAACGGTTGGTGAGGATATGATGGGTTTAAGGTAGGAAGGATAAGTCAAAACATAGTACAGCGCGGAAAGAACGGATTGAGAGGGGGGATATAGGAGTCCAAAATTTATTTTGGACGATGGGAGTCCAAGATAAATCTTGGACTCCTCTAAACTACACGAGCTTGGATATCAAGATGCACATAGGCATTATAAGTCGCTCCATGAGCACCGTGGTATGAACACTCGTTATTGTTTCTTGCGCCAAAACTATCTTACGGCTCATCAGGGGGGCACATTTCTCCTTCTGTTGGCCATTCTCCGCCTTTAACAGTTTCGCCCGTTGCGAGTGAAACGTATGCCTTAATACAATCAGCTGGGCCCACCAATTCTTTGAACGTAAGAGTCAGCCTATAATTCGTTATACCCCGTTTATACTCTGCTGGCTCGATCAAGACACCGTTGAAATCCCCTATTGTATCATCACCATCTTTATGCTTATCAAGATGCAGATTGGGCTCATACTTGGTCGGGTGATGCTCCTCATTGTATGGGCACTCATATTGGCGGTTTAACCCAAAGCTCTCCCACGGAATCCTGGGACTATCTTTGTGACTATACAGGAAGTTCCATATTTCCATATGAAACCAACTTGGGTTGACATAATAAGCTTTCAAATTGGGTGTATTTCCTGGCTGCTCGACCAGTTCATAAACCCCTTCTCCCTTCTTATCATATATGGCCAGCGCGACACCTACCACGTCAACTCGTGGCGTAACAACCGTCAACGTCACTACGGGATTTGTTTTCGGATCTGTTACTGAGTCGAAGCCAACTTCAACCTTTTCAAGTGGGCTAGAATCGTCGTAAAGCTTGTAGGGCAAAACCCTCAGTGGATGAATAGCATCACGTTGCCAGGCACTATACTTATCAAACCCCGGAGAGTTGCGAATTTCAAAGTGGAGGTGAGGGAAAAGCTCGTCGTTGTTATTTCTATAGTTTGGATTGACATAGCCAAGGAGTTGACCTTTTTCCACCGCTTCCTCATCACTGACTACGACCTTTATACGCTCAGCGTCCATGTGCTTGTAATAGCTATAATAACACCCGACTTGGGCGCAACAATTACCTTTCTTGCATTCATCCAGATCACCCTTTTCGGGACGAGCATGACGGATTTTGATCTTGCTATCACCATACTTGCCAGATTTTTTAATTTTCAGGACCCAGCCTTTAGCAATAGCAAATACGGGTACATTTCCTACATCGCTATAATAATCAACAGGAATATCGATCCCACGATGGTAGTCATAGCGACCGCCCGAATCTTCCTTTAGACGAGACCCAAATGTAGCGGACAGGGGTAGATCGTTATATTCCTCTTTGCCCTTTCGGTTTTTGGTGGGACATTTAGGCTTCTCTGGGTTCCATTTGGGATTTAGTGAAATGCGACCGCAAAGGGGACAAGCTTAATAGCAGAACAATGTGTTTTTTTAACATCGAGTCGATTTCCTCTCCTCTGTTTGAATTTAATACCTTTGACAACGAATTGAATCATATTAAGGTTTATCCAATAAGCTGTCGTGTCAGCTCGACAAGCACTATCTGAGCATAGCTCCCGAAATTCAACCGTGCGGTTCATCTAAGTCCAAATTGCGGGTAATTGGGAGAGCTTATTTATAGGATTATTGCGGTGCAATAGATTAACGGAACAGACGGAATTAAAATATATTTTAAAAATTGAGGGTTTATCTTGGACATCTCATCTGAATTAAAGCAAAAAATTTGATTATGGCCTCATCAATCAGTTGTTTTAGGATCGCGCAGGAGCAAGCTCCGGGCGCGTCCTACACACCATCTTTCCATGCTCTACACCAACACAAAGGTGCGTAGGACGCACCCGGAGCGAAAATGCCATATCGTGCCGTAAAATCCATACATGTAGGGTCGATATGGCATTGACCCTACGCTTGATCGTTAATATAGACAATCCGTTTGAGTCTCATCCCAACCCGGATTAAACTCATCAAGCCATTTTCCAAGTTTCTTAGAAACTTTTGTCTTCAAGCAGTTGTCGTTTAAATCTAACTCCGTCAACTTTTTCAGCTTCATCAAAGCGAGCGTAGGGTCAATGCCATTAAGTTAAGACTAAATTATTGATTTTGAAGTTTTGTGTGGAGCTTAAGGAGCGGAGCGGATTTCCTCCCGTAGGGAACTTTCAGTTGATAGTTTCGGGAAATCCGCTCCGCTCCATTCCCGAAACAACTAAATCCCTTATGGTATAAAGCTGCTTAACTTAATGGCATTGAGCGTAGGGTGCGTTCCCCACACATTTCTGATGTAGTTGTCGTTAAGTGGTATGTGGAAAAAGGGTACGTCGGACGCACTCTACGCTCGCTTTTTCTGCCCAAAGTAAGGTAAGTTCGGCTATTATTTACGCATCTTTCATCAAGAACATCGCAAACTCGACGAAAATAAAAGTGCCCCCTCCGATTTCCGCCTTGACTTGGATTAAACGGAGCAGTGCGAAAACTGGAGTCAGAGAGGCAATGCCATTAAGTTAAGGATAAATGATTGATTTTATTTAAATATTACTGAGCGTCTATGTCAAAAAAAATCCGATTTTTTCAAAAAATCTGATTTTTAGCTGAGCATCTATGTCAAAAAAAAAATCCGATTTTTTCAAAAAATCTGATTTTTAAGCCGGTGTCAGTATCAAAAAAATCCGATTTTTTCAAAAAATCTGATTTTTAACTGAGCGTCTTTTTTTTATTTAAAAATCAATTAGTTGTCCTTAACTTAATGGTATTGAGTCAGAGAGGGGGCAAGCGAGCACACCTAATCCCTCACGGCGAGTATGGATTGTGCCCCTTTTTTTTATTCTAAGTTTAAATCGCACGAACTAACTCAAATTTTAACGTGGAAGTAGTGAGAAAATACTGTTGATAAAATGACAGTTTTTTTAATGTATTGTTTTTATTAAAATTTAATTTATGATGAGAAAATGTCAATCACACAAGGCATTGTTTTTATTAAATTCTATAATTTTACCCCCATTTTTCAGATCAGCTTCGTTTTGGCTCTTATATATAAAATAAAAGTGCCCCCTCCGATTTCCGCCTTGACTTGGATTAAACGGAGCAGTGCGAAAACTGGAGACACCTACACAATAAAAATTGGCTGTCGTTAAAGACAAAAGACTCACCAAAATCACAGTTCAAACAGGTGTCATTAAAAAAAAAGTGGTTGCAGTATCGAATTGAGGACAACGAATAAAACACCACGCTAGGTAGCAAGGCTCAAAAACCCAGAATTTTGCCCGAAACGAGGTTGATCACTTCAAAATACACTTTGACTCTCACATTCGATAATCTTGAGCTTACCATCATATCCTCAAAACCTGTGCTTACTAACCGTTTATCGGATAAAAATAACCGTTTATCGCTTATCCAATACGCTGTAGTGATTTTTTGATTTATATTTTTCCCCCTGTCAACACATATCCTGTCACCACAAGTTGTAAGCGGAGAGGAGAACTATATGTCAAAAAAACTAGCTTTGTTTCTAAGCCTATTTGGCTTAACGTCCGTAATTATTGCATTACCGAAAATGGAAGCCGCGTCAAACGAGTTAAATGCTGTAGAGCCCACAATCGACAGAAGCATGGACTGTACAACAGTTACCGACGTCCCTTATGAAGAATGTGAAGCTCTTGTCGCTTTTTATTATAGTACTAGTGGTAAGAATTGGGATAATAAAAAAGGGTGGCTTAACAAAAAGAAGGTTTGCGATTGGGATGGAGTGGGATGTAGTGATGGGCATGTATTAGCTCTCTACTTGCCTGATAACTCACTCGGTGGCTCAATCCCACCTGAATTAGGTAACTTGAGCAAGTTGGAGGAGCTATACTTGTATAACAACCTCGGACTTAGGGGCTCAATCCCAACCGAATTAGGTAATTTGACCGAATTGAACACTTTATGGCTGTATGGCAATAGACTTAGTGGCTCAATCTCACCTGAATTAGGTAATTTGAATAATTTGGAGGAGCTATGTTTGCATAACAACGAACTTAGCGGCTCAATCCCAACCGAATTAGGCAATTTGAGTAATTTGGAGGATCTCAATCTAAGTAACAACAAACTTAGTGGCTCAATCCCAACCGAATTAAGTAATTTGACCAAATTGTATGAACTAAATTTGAGCAACAACAATCTCAAAGGCTCAATTCCAAGCGAATTAGGTAATTTGAATGAATTGAAGGTTCTTAATCTAAGTAACAACGAACTCAGGGGCTCAATCCCAACTGAATTAGGTGGTTTAACCGATTTGTATGATCTCGATCTGAGCGACAACAGACTTAGAGGCTCAATCTCAACTGAATTGGGTAATTTGAATAATTTGCATTATCTCAGTCTGAGCTATAACGAATTAGCTGGCTCAATCCCAACTGAATTAGGTAATTTAAATAATTTGGAAAAGCTCGATCTGTTCAGCAACGAACTCACCGGCTCAATCCCAACTGACTTGGGTAATTTGACCAATTTGCGTTATCTCGATCTGAGCAGCAACGAACTCACTGGCTCAATCCCAAGTGAATTAGGTAATTTAAGCCATTTAAAGTTTCTCTATCTTAGCTGGAACAAACTTACTGGATCAATCTCAAGCGAATTAGGCGATTTAAGTAAATTAGAGGATCTCTATTTAGATGAAAACCAACTCAGGGAGAGTTAAACCCAGTTGAATTACAAAAGCTGTCTAATATAGGCCCATGTAATAATGAACTAATTGCATGGCTCAACAGTCGCAACCCCGATTGGGAAAAGAAACAGACTCCTTGCTCACCAGGACTACAATTCTTATCCGCCACCTATAGCGTATTAGAAAATAAAGGGCAAGCAACCATCACTGTTATTCGTACTGATAATAGTGATGGCGCTGTGTCAGTAGAATACGCCACCAGCGATGATACATTGGTACGGAGTCAGTTGTCAGAATGGACAAATAACGGGATTAGCATTGGGGAATAACAACCTCAAAGGTTCAATATCGAAAAAGCTCTCCAAATTGGAGAAGTTGGAAATACTGTTGCTGAACGATAATGAACTGAGTAGGAAAATACCTAAATCTATGATGAAGTTGAAGAAGTTGACGGAATTAGATTTAAACGACAACTGCTTGAAGACAAGGGTTTCTAAGAAACTTGGAAAATGGCTTAATAAGCTCAATCCGGGTTGGGATGATACTCAAGAGAATTGTAATTAGCAAGCGTAGGGTGAGTGATGATCTATCCGCCCGCTTGCCCACCCTACTTGCTATTTGCCATTTCACGCTGGATATTGCACATCAAGATTTACCCTTTGAGCAATTGGTTGAAGAGCAGCAACCGCAAAGGGACTTGAGTTATACGCCATTGTTTCAGGTAATGTTTGCATTAAACTCCCATCCTGCACAAACCCAAATTTTTCCTTTAATTTACAACGACCTGCCGCTGGTCTGAATTTTATGGGTCTAATACCCCCCGATATCCACTATCTGTACTCCCCCATCTCCATCTGCAACAAAAGCCTTATCACTTGAGACGCTTATGCCGAGTGCCTCTCCTGGCGTTTCAACGGAACCGATTATAAACGGACTGCTTGGATCGCTTACATCCACTACCTGTACGCCGCTATCTCCATCTGCGACAAAAGCCTTGTCGTTTGAGACTGCTATGCCGTTTGCATTGCCTGGCGTCTTAATAGAACCGATTATAAACGGTTGGCTTGGTTCGCTAATGTCTATTATCTGTACGCCGCTATCTCTATCTGCGATATAAGCTTTGTCATTTGAGACTGCTATGTCTTTTGCATATCCTGGCGTATTAACTGAACCGATTGTAAACGGATTGCTTGGATTGCTAATATCCAGTATCTGTACTCCGAGACTGCCATTTGCGATATAAGCTTTTGTGTTGTCGCTTGAGTATGTTGTACCGATTGTCCAGTTTGGCGTATCAAGTGATCCGATTATAAACGGATTGCTTGGATCGCTGATATCCACTATCTGTACTCTATCTTCCCAATCTACGACAAAAGCTTGGGTATTGTCGCTTGACAGTTTTATGGCAATGGCTCTTCCTGGCATCTCAAGTGAACTGATTATTCTACTGACAACAATTTTCACACTATCAATTGCCGTTGCGCTATCATTGTCAGTGACTATTAAAGCAAAAATTAACTGTTGAGGAGATTCTATTATATTTGGCGCAATAAAAGTCGGTTCTTGTGCGTATGACTCACTGAGTATAACACTAGGCCCAACTATTTGATTCCAAAAGTAACTTTCTATATTTCCATCATTATCAGTTCCATTGCCATGCAATGTGACGCTTGTTTTTATGTTAACCTTTTGATCTGAGCCAGCGTCTGCCGTTGGAGTTTGGCTTGGCGTTGCAAATTCACCTGTGAGATTGATTATCTCTACTCCGCCTTCCCAATCTGCGACAAAAGCTTTGTCGCTTGATAGTGTTATGCTGGAAGCATATCCTAGCGTGTCAATTGAACTGATTATAGTCGGTTCGCTTGGTTCGCTAATATCTACTACCTGTACGCCGCTCCAAGCATCTGCGACAAAGGCTTTGTCGTTTAAGATTGTTATGCCGATTGCACTGCCTGGTGTCTTAACGGCTCCGATTATAGACGGATTGCTTGGTTCGCTAATATCTATTATCTGTACGCCGTAATGTTTGTCTGCGACAAAAGCTAGGGTGTTGTCACTTGATAGTGTTATGTCATGGGCATAATTATTTTGCGTCTCAACAGCTCCGATTATAGACGGATTGCTTGGTTCACTAATATCCATTACCTGTACACCGTAAAATCTATCTGCGACAAAAGCTTTGGTGTTGTCGCTTGATAGTGTTATGGCGATTGCACTGCCTGGGGTGTCAATTGTTCCGATTATAAAGGGATTGCTTGGTTCGCTAATATCGATTATCTGTACGCCGCTATATCGATCTGCGACAAAAGCTTTGGTGTTATCGCTTGACAGTGTTATGCCGCTTGCATAACCAGGGGTGTCAACTGCTCCGATTATAAACGGATTGGTTGGATCGCTAATATCAATTATCTGTACACCGTCTCCAGAATCTGCGACATAAGCTTTGTCATTTGAGATTGTTATGTCATAAGCACTAGAGGGCATTTCAACTAATCCGATTATAAACGGTTTGCTTGGATTGCTAATATTCAGTATCTGTAGTCCGCCACTTTCGTCAGCGACAAAAAGCTTTCTTTTATTGCTTGTTATGCCGACTGCATATCCTGGCGTACCCGCTATACTGATGAGTCCAGAGAAACCGGGTGGGTGCCTGTCTATGTTCCCCGTCACCATAGTCTTTGGCGATAAGTTGTGCAATTGAACCCAAGCTTTGTTGTTCATCCATTGCCAAATACCATATCGGGCACCAAAGTCGATAATAATATCGTCTAAACCGTTACCGTCTATATCTCCCGTCACCATGCTTTCTGGCGATAAGCTGTGCAGTGACACCCAATTATTATTGTTCATTCCCAGCCAAATACCATATTGGGTGCCAAAGTCGATAATAATATCGTCTAAACCGTTACCGTCTATATCTCCCGTCACCATGCTTTCCGGCGAGATATGATGCAGTTGCACCCAAGCTTTGTTGTTCATCCACAGCAAAATACCGTCTTGGGCACCAAAGTCGATAATGACATCATCTAAACCGTTACCGTCTATATCTCCCGTCACCATGCTTTCGGGTGAGAGATTGTGTAGTTGCTCCCAAGATTCGTTGTTCATCCACAGCAAAATCCCGTCTTGGGCTCCAAAGTCGATAATAACATCATCTAAACCGCTACCGTCTATATCTCCCGTCACCATGCTTTCCGGCGAGAGATTGTGCAGTGATACCCAAGCACTATTGTTCATCAGCTGCCAAATACCATATTGGGCACCAAAGTCGATAATAACATCATCTAAACCGCTACCGTCTATATCTCCCGTCACCATGCTTTCCGACGAGAGATTGTGCAGTGATTCCCAAGCATTGTTGTTCATCATCTGCCAAATACCATATTGGGCTCCAAAGTCGATAATAATATCGTCTAAATTGCTACCGTCTATATCTCCTGTCACTATGCTTTCCGACGAGAGATTGTGCAGTTGCACCCAAGAATCGTTGTTCATCCACAGTAAAATACCGTCTTGGGCACCAAAGTCGATAATAACTTCATCCGATCTTGCTAATACCGTCTCGTCGGTGAGATTTTCCAGACTTGGAAAAAATGTTTCATCGGTTTCTCGTGTCTCATCAATAGCGTCGCTGTTAGCCCAAGTCTTAGTGCTGTTGGGTGTGGCAATAGAGCTTTGGGGTGCCATGAGCATAAGGATTGTTATGCTTAAAAGCGCATTTTTAAAAAACATTATTTGATTCCTTTTTTTATCTATTGAATAGGAGTCCAAGATTTATCTTGGACTCCTACCATTTTACATGCATAATATAAACCAATTTTTCGTTAGTAGAAGGCTATCCATCAATCGCAACCGGTAACGATGATGAGTAAAATCGACAGTGGTGTTGTGAGATCCAAAGCTTTGCTTATGTGTCGTTTTAGTTGAGCGTAGGTGTCTCATAAAACATTTATTAATGCAGTTATAGATTAATTTAAACTCATCACCCCCAATCCGTTCCGTAAATCCGCTACTCAGCACAGGCCCAAAAATCGAACAATCTTTAGCCGTCCGTTATTAAAAAAGTGTAAAAATTCATTTTATAATAATGGTTTAGACCAAAATTATTGACCTGCATATTTTTTTCATTTAGAATCATGACCGCCTCAGACAGATTCTCAAACACGGATAGGATTGGATAAAATGAATACGCTAAAAGAATGGTATCGCCAAGCCGCAGAACACGAATATCTAGAAATACAAGATTATTTGGGTGTTAGGTACAAGGGGGGTGGATCAAAACCGCCAAAAGGCGGTTGAGTACTATCGCAAAGCGGCTGAGCAAGGATTTGCTCCAGCACAAGTACAGGGATTGGCGGGTGCGACTCGTTTGGCCTAATGTAAGTGCTAGAAGGATTAGCCAAAATAAAGCTTATTGACCGATAAATGCCTGGGACAAAATGTCTATCTACCTAGCATGGTAATTGGCTAGAAAACAATGGCCGGTTCTTAGGAAACTAATAAGACACCAGTGCCGGGTCCTAGGGCCAATGCCATTAAGTTAAGACAAACCTGACAGGTGTCAAAAACCTGTCAGGTCAATCGGAGTAGAAAACTACCTGCCAGGTTTTGGATACTTGTCAGCC
>JBDLJY010000245.1:0-9684 GCA_039714115.1 Pseudomonadota bacterium
GCGTCACGCAGAAGAAATTAAAAGCCTGGGACACTACGGTAAGAATCAGTTCGGTAGTGGTAGCACGCACAAAGACGAGAGAGTGTGGTATTGATGCGGGCTATAGTAGCTAAGGTATGGGTAATAATGTTCGAGCGAGCCCATGTCTTCGTGCAAGACACAAGTTATAGCGTCTGGCTGGTTGGAAAAGACGCTCATGCTAGATGGCATGAATCCGAGGAGCCGTGTGAGGTCGAAAGTCTCAAGCACGGTTTTGAAGACCAGTTATATAGGGTGAAATTCGAGGATAGAACACGAACTATTAAGGCATGACCTATATGACTGAGTTTAACACTAAACAGGCCAAAATTGAGATTATCAAAAAGTAGGCGATAAATCGCCTACTACGAACAGACCTGCCAGGTATCCAAAACCTGGCAGGTCGTTGTAAACCGCCGTCCGCCGCGAAGAGGGATCTGGAAAAATTATCAGTTGTTTCGGGAATGGAGCGGAGCGGATTTCCCGAAACCCCCGAAACTTATCAGTTGTTTCGGGAATGGAGCGGAGCGGATTTCCCGAAACCCCCGAAAGCGGCTTAACTTAATGGCATTGGGTTTGCAACCCCGTCCGCAACGTTTTACTAATTTAATACGCGCCAATCATGTCAACAACCTTAGACTTGGCGATTGAACTCATCAATCGCCCCTCCATCACCCCCAACGATGCCGGCTGTCAACCCGTAATTGCTAAACGCCTACAAGCCTTAGGTTTCACAATTGAACACTTACGCTTTGGCCAAGTAGATAATCTCTGGGCACGGCACGGAGATGCCGCTCCGCTATTTGTGTTTGCAGGACACACCGACGTTGTGCCAACTGGCCCTGAAAATCACTGGCAATTTCCACCGTTTACAGCTACCTTGCACGATGGTTTATTGTATGGACGGGGCGCCGCGGATATGAAAGGCAGCCTCGCAGCAATGGTGACAGCCTGCGAGCGTTTTATTGCCGATCATCCCCAGCATAAAGGTTCAATAGCCTTTTTGCTGACCAGCGATGAAGAAGGCCCCGCTGTTGATGGAACTATTAAAGTTATCAATTACTTACAACAAAAAGGAGAAAAAATAGACTGGTGTTTAGTCGGAGAACCATCAAGCACGGAGCGTCTAGGTGATGTTGTGAAAAACGGGCGGCGCGGCTCCTTAAATGGTCAATTGACCATACACGGTGTCCAAGGTCATGTCGCCTATCCGTTCCGAGCCGATAACCCTATTCACCGCTTTGCCCCCGTCTTAAAAACGCTGTGTGAAACCCAATGGGATCAGGGCAATGACTTTTTCCCTCCCACTAGCTTTCAAATTACCAACATCAAAGCGGGCACCGGTGCCGATAATGTCATTCCGGAAGACTTGGAACTCTTATTTAATTTCCGTTACAGCACTCAAGTGACTCACATTCAATTGCAAGAACAAGTCTCCGCCTTATTAGATGGACTCAAATATACTCTAACATGGCGACATTCAGGCTTACCTTTTCTCACCACTCCGGGGGAATTGGTAACAGCGACTCAGCAAGCGATTTATGAAGTCTGTGGCTATGAGACTCGCTTATCGACGGCAGGGGGGACATCGGATGGGCGATTTATCGCGCCCACGGGCGCACAAGTGATTGAACTTGGGCCGAACAATAGCACTATCCACAAAATCAATGAATGCGTCAGTGTTGATGAACTTGATAGCCTGTCCATCATTTATCAGAGGGTTTTGGAAAAATTGTTATCTGTAGGCGATAAATCGCCTACTACGAACTGATCGTTCTCCAAGTCAAAACAAGACCTGCCAGGTTAAAACCAAACCTGGCAGGTCAAAGGCACAACCCGATCTGAATTTTAAGTTGATCCTACCTGGCAGGTTTTGTTTTTAACCTGCCAAGTCTAGGTTAAAACCAAACCTGGCAGGTCAAAAGCGTAACCAGGTCTGTATTGGACTTTGACCTGGCAGGTTTTGTTTTTAACCTGCCAGGTCTTGTTTTTAAAGATATCGAAAGCGTGGTTGAGGAGGCACAGCGCCGCTATTTAGAATCACATCCGACTGATTTGATGGAACAATTTATTCAGGAGTAATAAATGAATTCAGATACCCTGATTTCAGTACAAAACCTGTCGCGTGACTACGGCAATTTTTGCGCGGTTAATAATATCAATTTTGAAGTTAAACGCGGAGAAATTCTCGGTTTTCTAGGCCCTAACGGGGCTGGGAAAACGACTACTATGCAAATGATTGCCGGGACATTGGCACCCACGACGGGGCAAATTTCCGTCGCCGGCTATGATTTATTAGACTATCCACTGAAAGCGAAAGCGGCAATCGGCTATTTGCCGGAACAACCGCCCGTTTATCGGGAAATGGTGGTAGAGGAATATCTGCGATTTTGTGCTAAATTACATCAGATGCCTGAGATTACCAAGGCAGTCAGCAAGGTCATTGAACAATGTGATTTAAAGACGGTTCAGCGACGCTTGATTGGTAATTTATCTAAAGGCTATCAACAGCGCGTCGGTATTGCACAGGCGATTATTCATACACCGAGGGTGGTGATTTTAGATGAGCCAACCATTGGCTTAGATCCTAAGGAAATCCTTAAAATTCGTGAATTAATACGCGATTTGAGTGAAGAACGCTGCGTGATTTTATCGAGCCACATTTTGCAGGAAGTGCAAGCCGTGTGTAATCATGTCCAAATCATCGAGCGTGGGCGATTAATACTCAATGAAACCACTAGCGGCTTGTTGGCACAAATGCAAACAACTCATTTAGAAGTCGCGTTGCGCCGTCCGCCCGATGTTCAAGTTTTGAAGCAAATTCAGGGCATTGAAGAAGTTGAAGAGCGGGAAAATAACCGCTTCCGCATTCAACATGCCGCTGATAATGATCCTGCTGAGGCTTTGGTAGAAAAAGCTGTGGCGGGTAATTGGGGATTGCATGAACTCATCCCTGAACATCGTAGCTTAGAACAAGTGTTTGTGGAGTTGACTGGCACCGATGAATTGGGGGGGGGTAACTGATATGTGGACAATTGCTGCACGAGACTTACGAAGTTTGTTTTTATCACCGCTGGCTTGGACTATTTTGGGAGCGGTGCAAGTGATTTTGGGCTGGTTTTTCACCGTGCTGGTGTATTGGTTTGTACAGCCTGAGGTGCAAGCGAACTTGGCAAGTGCGCCAGATGCGCCCGGCTTGACGGTGATGGTGGCTAGCTCCTTGTTTGACTGGATGGGCATTGTGCTGTTATTAGTTACGCCGTTGCTGACGATGCGGCTTGTCAGTGAAGAGCGGCGCAATAAGACTTTGCCTTTACTGCTATCTGCTCCGGTGTCGATGACCAGTATTGTTCTCGGCAAATTTTTAGGTTTGATGGGTTTTTTTATCATCATGCTGGCGATGGTGATGCTGATGCCTTTGTCGCTGCTATTTGGTGGCTCACTGGATTGGGGGCAATTAGCAGCGGGCTTATTGGGGATCACTTTATTGTTGGGCGCATTGACGGCACTTGGATTGTATATTTCCACCCTAACGGGGCATCCCACCGTTGCCGCTATCAGCACTTTTGCTACTTTTCTCTTGTTATGGATGCTTGATTGGGCTGAAAAAGTGGGTGAAGATCAAACGGGTGTCTTAAATTTGGCCTATTGGTCTATCACTAAACATTATCACCCCTTACTGGAAGGACTGTTTAGCACGGCTGATGTTGTTTATTATGTGTTACTCATGGCACTCTTTTTGGTTTTAAGTATTCACCGTTTAGATGCTGAACGTATTCAATAGATTTGTCCCGACCGAACTAAGATCTACGGGGTATCCCAAACCTCGCAGGTCTTACGTAAAATTGACTGATAACTGATAACTGATAACTGATGCAAGTCACAAAACATACTCATTCACAAGCAAGATTGCAAAATACCCTATTTATGGTGCTGTTAGTCATAGTGATAGGCTTAATCGCTTGGCTAAGCACCCGTTATGAAATCAAAGCCGATTGGACAGTTAATAATCGGCATACCCTGTCAGAGGCCAGCAAAAAATTGTTGGATGAACTCCCTGGCCCCATTACCATCACCGCTTATGCGAGCAATGACAATAACTTACGAAAACCCATTAAGGACTTAGTGGAACGCTATCAACGGCACAAAACCGATATTAGCTTGCACTTTGTCGATCCATTCACCGTCCCCGGTGAAGTGCAAGAACATGGCATTAGGTTTGATGGTGAACTGATCATTTATTATCAAGAGCGCAGTGAGCATCTGCGACAAACAGCACCGTCTGAACAAGTTCTCACTTCGGCTTTACAACGAGTGGCGCGTACAGATAATCGCCTCATCGTCTTTTTAGAAGGACACGGAGAGCCTAGCCCGACTCATTTTGCTGACCATGACTTAAACCAGTGGGCACAAGCGTTGAAAGATAGCGGACTTGAGGTGCAAACCCGGAATTTTGGAGAAACGCCAGAATTGCTAAAAATGACTACTACCCAAGTGTTAGTCATAGCCAGTCCGCGCAAGCAATTCTTGCCCAGTGAAATCACCGCTATAACAGACTATATCGACAAAGGTGGCAATCTGCTATGGCTCATAGAACCGAGTGTTCCTTTGCAAGGTTTAGAACCGCTGGCAGAAAAATTCGGTTTAACGGTACAACCGGGCATGATAGTCGATCCCACCAGTCAATATCCCGCTATTGTGCCCATCGGCACCACGGGCTATGGTCATCATCCGGTCACATCTGATCTTGATCAATATTTGACCTTATTCCCACAAGCCACTGGACTAGCTGTCGCGTCGCCTGAAGGGTGGAATGGGACAGTTTTGTTGACGACTCGCCCGGAGGCATGGTCAGAAACGGGGGGTTTAGAAAGCTCTGTTGAGTACGATGAAGAAACGGATATTAAGGGGCCATTGGATATTGCCTTTGCCATCGTCCGAGATAAACCACAAAGCGAAACCGCAGACGATTCTGACTCAGAAACGGGTATGGAAGAGGAGTTAGCCACCCAAGAGCAACGGGTAATTATTGTGGGAGAAGGAGATTTTCTTTCCAATGCTTTTGTAGGCATTGGTGGCAACCTTGATTTAGGCATGAAAATGATGAACTGGTTGGCGGACGATGATACTTTTATTGATATTCCAACTAAAACCGCTGTCGATCTAAGCCTAGAATTTTCGTTTAATACTGTCATTCTCTTAGGCATATTCTTTATATTAATTTTACCCTTGGCTTTAGTCAGTATCGGTATTTCTATTTGGTTACGTCGGAGGAATGCTTAATGCGTCAACGTTGGTTAGTTAATATTGCCCTATTGCTTATCATAGTCGTTTTAGGAGGACTCGTTTTTTATACATTAGAACAGGATAAAAAACCTGAATCGCCTAAACTGACTGATTTAGAGGAAGTTCAAAACATCCACATTGAACGGGCGGACAAGGATGCCATTTCTCTGATGAAAGATGCCCCAGGCAGTCATTGGCAAATGACTGCCCCTTTCAATTTGCCAGCGAGGCGTTTTCGCATAGATAGTCTGTTGCAAATTTTGTCGGCGCGTGACTATAAACAATTGGAGGGTGAACTGAATCTCGCCGAACTCAAACTTGAGCCGCCGCTGGCAAGTATCAAGTTTGACCAACTCACGATAGCCTTTGGAGACAATTCGCCGATTGGTTACGGGCAACGTTATGTGCAAGTCAACCAAAAAGTGTATTTGCTCACGGACAACATTTATAATATGCTGAATGGTGATGCCTTGACATTTGCCAGCCTGTCGCCTTTGGGAAATAATCCAAAAATCACTGAGTTGAAAATGCCTGACTATCATTTGGTCTTAAAAGAAGGGAAGTGGGGCTTGACTTCTACTTTTTCCTCTGAGGAGAGAGACACCAGTGCGGACGCGATCAGTGCCTTAATTGATAATTGGCAACATGCTTCCGCTATCAATGTAGAGCGTTATGATGCTGCAAGTTCGGCACAAGGTGAAATAGACATTACCCTATTGGAGCAAGCACTGCACTTTAGCATTGTATCTACAACACCGGATTTGGTGCTGGCACGGCCTGAAAAAGGTGTGCAATATAAGTTCTATGTCAACCAAGTTGATAAATTGCTGCATTTGCCGACAAAATCAAAAATAGGCGATAAATCGCCTACTACGAACCCTTAAGTGAGGCGATAAATCGCCTACTACGAACCCTTAAGTTAAGGAGAATGCGTTCGTTCGTAGTAGGCGATTTATCGCCTATTACGTTGGTATTCCCGCTCGGCGCATTCTGCCCCCGTCAAAATCAGCTTTCCATCTCGATCACACCAACGCAACCAAGCGGGATGACTGTAGCGGACGGCGAAATTCTTTCGTGTTCAGCGCTCATAATGCCTCCAATTTATACTACGCACGGTCAAATTTTCGGTTTTTATAGTTTCGGGAAATCGCTACGGATCGCGCATGAAATAACTTCTTCAAGCAAAAACCAAAGTCAAAACCAGACCTGCCAGGTTAAAACCAAACCTGGCAGGTCAAAGGCAACCAGGTCTGTATTGGACTTTGACCTGGCAGGTTTTGTTATGATCAGCCTGCCAGGTCTGGTTTTGAAGTTGACTAAATTATTTTATGCACGTTCCTACGCTCATTCCCGAAACAACTGAAGAAAATCCGAAATAATGCCATTAAATTAATGCGTTCGTAGTAGGCGATTTATCGCCTACCGTGAACTAAATAGCAGCCCGAATTTGAGAACTGCTAAACCCCCGAGACTGTAAAAAACGGATTTGCTTGCCCAGTTCACGTTTACCCTGCGGCAAGCCTTGACCAAAACGCTTTTGCCGAGCAAGACGAGCGCGTGTTACCCAAGCCGCTTCATCGGCTTCTAACACGCCGCTCAACAACTCATCACTAATACCACGCTCTCGCAACTCCTGTTGAATACGCAGCGGTCCAAAACCCTTGTGAGTTCTAGTACGCACATAACTTTCAACAAAACGCTCATCACTCTGCAAGTTTTCCGCCCGCAATTGCTTAAGTACGCTGTCAATCACGCTTTGTTCAAATCCTTTGCGTGTCAGTTTATTGCGTAATTCCAAGTTGGCGTGTTCGCGTCTTGATAAATACCCTATCGCGCTACTCCGTGCTTGTGTGAGTGAGGAAGGATCAATCATGGCTGGGCGTTAAGATTTCTTACCTCCCGTGGTAGTTTTCTTAGCCGGTGTCTTTTCCGCGCCCTTTTGGGCGGGCTTTTTGGGCAGCAACTTGTCGCGGATTTGCTGTTCAACTGTTTGGGCAACTTCTGGGTGCTCTTTCAAATAGTTACGCACATTGTCTTTGCCCTGACCAATCTTGTCGCCTTTGTAGCTATACCACGCTCCGGCTTTTTCGATAAGATCATATTTGACTCCCAAATCAATCAGTTCACTCTCGTGGGAAATGCCTTCGCCGTAGATAATATCAAACAACACTTCTTTAAACGGTGGCGCAACTTTGTTTTTAACGACTTTTACGCGGGTTTCATTGCCGATCACCTCATCACTCCGTTTAACCGCACCAATGCGGCGTATCTCAAGGCGCACGCTAGAATAGAACTTGAGGGCATTACCACCAGTGGTGGTTTCAGGATTGCCAAACATTACTCCAATTTTCATGCGTATTTGGTTGATGAAAATCACTAAGGTATTGGTGCGATTGATATTGGCTGTGAGTTTACGCAGGGCTTGTGACATCAAACGAGCTTGTAGCCCCATGTGGGAATCACCCATATCGCCTTCAATTTCCGCTTTCGGAGTCAGCGCGGCTACGGAGTCAATCACCACTAAATCGAAAGTGCCAGAACGTACCAAAGTATCGGTGATTTCTAAGGCTTCTTCACCGTTATTCGGTTGCGCCAAGTATAATTCTCCGACATCAACGCCGATTCTTTCGGCATAGCGACTATCCAGCGCGTGTTCCGCATCCACAAACGCAGCTAATCCGCCTTGTTTCTGGATTTCCGCTGCAATTTGCAGCGTGAGGGTTGTTTTACCTGACGCTTCTGGGCCATAAATTTCAACAACACGCCCCATTGGCAAGCCACCAACACCAAGGGCTATGTCTAAGCCCAAGGAACCTGTGGGAACGGTTTTAACATCAAGTGTTGCATTGACATCCCCTAAACGCATAACCGCACCTTTACCAAATTGTTTTTCGATTTGCTTGAGTGTATTCGTCAGAGCTTGGTTTTTGCTATTATCCATTTATCTTAACCCGCTTTTTGTTGCTGATGTATTTAGGTGCAGTATTATCTCATAAAACTTGATTTTTTCCAAGCTTTTTTTTTTGCAAGACCTGGAAACTCAGCAGGTATTTTATTATTGTAAATTTATGAATTTATTATATTTTTAAAATATACATTGTGTTTTGGGCGGGGCTGTTGTTTTTTGTGATGCCTTTGACTTTTTCCATCACGCATGGCTTGACATTGGCCTTATGCAGCGATTAAATTACTGAATGGACGCTTGAGAGAATTACCGATGGGTTGATTTAAAAGCTACCCGCCTTGAATAAATAAACGTTTTGGACGGCGATAAATCGCCTACTACGAACTTACCAGCGAGATCAAGGCTAGGATTAACACTATGTCAGATTTACAAAAATTATACGACACCGTACAACAAAACTGTCATATCTCCGATGGATTACACGCTCAGGATTATGGATTATGTACTTATCTACTCAAAATGCGAGAATTGTATCGCTGGGAAAAAGGCTTGCCTTTGACAGCTCACCTCTCAAAAGAAGACGTTGGCGAATGGCTCAGTGCGCGTGAACAATTATGGGAAAAGTTGGCGGATAAATCCTTTGACTGCATACCTATTAATAATGACTATTGTGATCCCTTTGACACCACCGCTATCAATCGCGCATTGTTGCCGCAAGGTATTGTCTACGCCGGAGGCTATGGGCCATTTTGCAAACCCTCTTTTTTTATAGGTATTTTACACCGGCAAGAATGGCGAGAGGGGATTGAAATCCTGATTGCTGCCCATGAAATTGTCCGCGATTTGTCAGCGCCCCCGGCGATGAGCTTGGGTACAACAATATTCATTCGACGAGAATCGGTGCGGCGGACACTGTGGGAAAGGATTGAAGATTGGAATTGGAAAAAACCAGAAAATCACTTTGCCCGGCTTTTGGATAGCTATCAGGTTCATCAAAACATGGAAAGTGCCTTAGATAGGATGACAGATGATGAAATTGAAACTCTGATTGACCATGAAATCGGTGAAGTGCAAGCAGGGAAATTACTGGGGGACAATTGGGAAAAAATGTTAGTGGCAATATCGGGGAGTAAAGTGGAACATGTCGCCCGTGCTGTGCGTGATCATCTGGCTGATTGTTTGGTGACTTTGCCTAAACTGTTGGAAATGGGGCAACCCGCTCCCTTATTGTTTTATCTGGCTAATTTCAAAGGAATGCGTAAAGCTCTGTTTCCAGCACTGCTTAATGCTTATCAACACTGGTTAGCAGATGAAAACCATTTAGAGGCGTTAACAGAAGTCGTGAAAAAAGGCCAAACGCATTGGTTAAATACGGCGCAATCTTTATTAGCTTTGTATGCGACTAACCCCGCTGCCTTAATAAATAACCATCTGGAAATTGGGGAAGTTGGACTTGACAAAATTTAAATATTTAT
>JBDLJY010000246.1:0-9651 GCA_039714115.1 Pseudomonadota bacterium
ATCTCACACTAACGCACAAGCTTTGAATTCATTGGGCTAAGCCATTTTAGCCTCTATTTGAAAATCGACTTAAAATCGCACAAGCCTTGATTTTATTGGCTTAGACAAATCTACCAATCAATCAATGTGTTAACGGAGTATCTCACACTAACGCACAAGCTTTGAATTCATTGGGCTAAGCCATTTTAGCCTCTATTTGAAAATCGACTTAAAATCGCACAAGCCTTGATTTTATTGGTTTAGACAAATCTACCAATCAATCAATGTGTTGACGGAGTATCTCACACTAACGCACAAGCCTTGAATTCATTGGGCTAAGCAGATGATTTTAGCCAAGGTTGGGATATTACGCGGTAAGCTTGAGTCAGCTTTATTATCTGAAATTGCACGCTTGATTCAAACGGAATTTGTCAGAGCCGGTGCAAACTTTAATAATAATGCTGTTATTTATCCGGGAAAATCGGCTCAATGTCTGACTAATCCTCATTTTGAGCCTCTCCCGTTTGATCATTCAACATTACAGCAAGTCAAACAACGCATTAATAGGGTGGGTTTTAATTTGGATGAGTTAGTCAATTTACCCGTGCCAATGTTATTTGAGGTTAGCGAATCTCCGCAATGGTTAATTATTAGAAATGCTTTATTAAACGAGATTTTTAATGTCGAAGTTGAGCAAGAAATGCGTTCGGTTTTTAGCACTAATCTTAGTTTTCCGCATAAATTGGAGAGGTTATTAAATATCTCCGATCATTTTCAGGGTGTTGAAAATTCAACGCCTCATTTATCTCCCATTTTCATGCCGTCGCCTTGGGCATTAGCGAGCCAGTCTTTATTGGGATGTGCGAGTGTTGCTGCGTCGGTAGATAGCCAAACTTTTATTTTAGACTTAGGTGCTAGGGTGCTTTTTGATGAAAATTCACCTCTTTCCCGGGTTGAGCTAAGTCGACGAGAGACAAACCTGCTTTCTATGCTGGTTATTGCGGGAGATTCAGGTTTAACTTTTGAACATATTAAACAGCTATGTTTAGAATTTGATTTAATCGACTCGAAAACATTAGGATGGGAGTCTCCGCTTGAGCAAGTTGTTGAAGATGATGAGGCTTTGCTAAATAAGAGTTATGTGTTAAAAACACGCCTCAATGAAAAACTTAATCGGCTCGGTTTAAATATAGCGGCTGAAAAGGGTAAAGAAAGGTGGTACTTGGAGAAAGATTTTATTATTAAGTTGTCTAGCACTGCTTGGGGATAAGTCTTTGAGAAAAAAGAGGTGAATTATATTCCTCAAGGTTTATCAAAACAATCTAAAAAGATTTGGCATTGTTTATGGGAGCATTCTCCCAAATTCGTCGATGCGAAAGCACTTGCGGAAAAGCTTGGGGGTGAAAGAACTGGAAAGCCAATTTCTGATGCTGTTTATAAATTGGAACATGGGTTAGAGAATGAAGCGTGGATGATTAGGCATAGTTATTCGAGGGGTGAATATGCGCTTGTGCCAAGACAAATTAATTAAAAAACTTTGACGTCTAAGACTAAACACCAGCAAAGATAAAACGTGACGAACGGGGTTGCAAACCCAATGCCAGTATGATAAACCCCTAAAATTCAGACCTGCCAGGTATCCAAAACATGGCACGTTGTAAATTCAATGAAAAATTAACCTGACAGGTTTTTGACACTTGTCAGGTTTGTCTTAACTTAATGGCATTGGGTTGCAAACCCCGTCCAGCATCAATACGCTCCGTTAAAAATCAGATTTTTTGAAAAAATATGATTTTTTTTGACGTAGCTGCTCAGTTAAAACCTACATGTCTGTGTGTTGAGACGCGACTCCACCAAAACTTACGTCGAATTTGGATTACCTTTGAAGGCTTTTCACGATTTCCTTCATAATAGGCATCATAAGCTGTGAATGACTGACTTTCTTTGCCAAACCATCAACATCCCCTGCTTTTGAACCCACTAAAATAGAAAACGTGTATATTTGCTCCCCGATTTTCATACTCCCCATCACCAACTTATCTTTCACGTTTTGTTTATTATAGGTTTGTGAAGTACCGGATTTTGCCAGTAAAAAACGAACTCCTTTAATTTTTTTAAATGAGCGAAGAGTACCAGTATTAGAATAAACAGGCGCAGAAAGCGTATTTTTAACAAAGGTTTTGGCAGAAGAGTTCTTTAAGTAATCTTTAATTTTCAACGGAGCACTTTTTAAAGGCGTTGTCACCTTTTTCATTTCTGATTCATTGCTTATTAAGTCTCTTTGATTAAATTTAATAAACTCAATGAAATAGGGTGCTTGAGCCCTACCATAAAGAATGGCGGTTAATTCATGGATAATACGGTGCATTTGCATCGGAGTGGCTTTGGCAACTCCAAAACTTAAGCCATGAATTAAATTTTCTGTTGTAGTGGCAGAGCCTTTTAATTGGTTAGGATGAACTATTCCAAAGGCTTTGTATAACTGAATCAGTTGTGCCTTTGAAATTGAATGCTTTTTTGATAAGGCATAACGTAACGGCAAATTCTTTGAAGCGCCAAAGGTTTCTTTCGGTGTATACCAATCCTTACGACGATCACGATCACACTTTTCGATACCTTTAGAACTAGAGGCATTTTGAAGATTGTTATATGCCTGATTACAATATAAAGGTTTATTTGGCTGATCGCCTAAATTAGCGAGTAGCACCGCGGCGGGAATTTTAGCAATGCTCGCCATGCGCCGTACACTACGATTTCCCTCCAGAAATTCTCCGCGACGATAATAACGAATAATCTTGCCGCTGAGCTTAGCCACGACAATGCGGATATCAGCCCTCTTTTTGCTATGAGGATCATTTGAGGGAACAAGCGTTTTATTAAAAGGGTAGGTGCTTTCGATTTTTTTTAGCACTTTGTCCAAGTTTCTTTTGAACTGATAATTGTTGGAACCCGGTAAAGTAATCTTAACCTCTGTTATAATGATATTGTCAGGTAATTTTTTATAAAATTGTTTGATCTGCGAAGAAATCAGATTGTCTAAACCGGGCAGGAATGCCTGGGTGCGTAGTATCAAGTTTGCATACGCTTGCTTTTTATTAAAAGACTTATCAGCAATAAAGGGTTGTAATGATGCTGGCAGCCGAGGTTCTTCAGGCGGTTTAAACCGTTCCAATTCCGCTATGATGCTTTTATATTGAAGATCATTTTTGGTTTGATAGGCATTTTTTACCCCTTCTTTTGCGGAGCGGATGATTCTATTCCAACGTGCCTGACGTGCTTGAAAAAACTTTTGAGCTGTCTCAAATTGTGGAGGTTGGAGGCGTATATTGTACAAATAGGCTGCCGCTAAGATGGCTTGCTCTCCTTTTGTTAAATTCTTTGGTTTTTTCCCAAACACTGTGGCTGAAACTGCTCGAATCCCATAAACATCACCATTGGCAACCAGAAGAGGTACATGCATCGCAATCCACCGTTTAAATTCAATTCCCCCATTTTTCGCTAAATAGGGAAAAAGATGTCGAGCGCCTTGAAATTCATCCAATTTTCTTCTTATTTTGCCGGTTAATCCTTGTCCATATTTTTCTCTGAAATAGGCTTGCCCCTTCATATTTTTGATAATGAGGTTGATGAGTCCACTGCCACCCCCTTTGTCTTGAAGAATGCGAGAATACATTCCAAAAATGTCGATACCTTTATAGGTGCGTTTTTTTAAGGTTAGCATATCCCAAAAACGGATATGAGAATAATCGAAATCCAAGTAACGATCTTCTCGCGCCATTAACACATCCCAAAAAACGGGCGGGATGTTTTTTACATATAATGCGCCCTGTCGTTGTTGATGATTAAAATCTTTACTTGGTGATTCTAATTGGCTGGGTATGGCTCCAATAAAATTGTTATCCTCGTCTCGTATCGCTATCGAAGTTCTGTATCTGTGCAGACTTAAATAGTGATTTAAGACTTTTTGGTCAACATCGCTAGATAGATAGGTGTACAAAAGATAAACAGGGAGCAAAGGAAACCCTAAAATGAGAACGGGTGCCATGCTTATGAGGTACGCCTTTGGGTTCCGAGTCAAGAGGCTCATAAGGTATAAGCTTTCTTCGATCCAAAATTTAAATTTGTAGAAAAACATGATATTGTTCTCCTTAAAATAACCATAAACCAATGTAGGGGGCAATCCCTTGTGATTGCCCTTTCGATATTAACTATAACTATGTGTTTTTTTTTATTTGTATGTTCAAATAACATATGAAGATAAAAGCATTTTTTTCCATGCTTTTTTGGACATTTTAAATACGTTAAAAAAACGGGGATCATGTTTCTGAATATTCAGACGTTTTTTTACACTTTTATGCACCCCCTTAGCCGGCAAATCAGTGATATAATAGGTCACTTGCCCTTTTGCCTCTAAAATGTTGAATAACTGAACAATTTTTTTCTCCTGAGCATCGGTAGCATCTTCAATAACAGGGACGAAAAATAGCATAGACAACAAGCTACTATGACAATATTTCTGAAGCTTGCTAAAAACATCTGATTCAACGGAGCTATTGTGTTTTTTTTTATTTGTATGTTCAATAACATATGAAGATAAAACCATTTCTCTCCATGCTTTTTTGGACATTTTAAATACGTTAAAAAAACGGGGATCATCTTTCTGAATATTCAGACGTTTTTTTACGCTTTTATGCACCCCCTTAGCCGGCAAATCAGTGATAGAATAGGTCACTTGCCCATTTGCCTCTAAAATGTTGAATAACTGAACAATTTTTTGCTCCTGAGCATCGGTAGCATCTTCAATAACAGGGACGAAAAATAGCTTAGACAACAAGCTACTATGACAATATTTCTGAAGCTTGCTAAAAACATCTGATTCAACGGAGCTATTGAGATAGTCACCAATGGCTTTTATTCCTTCCACGCCAAAATATTGTCCCTCATAATTATCGTTGATTGGCTGATTTTTAGTCTTTTTTGTGATACCATCAGCAAAACAAATTAAAAAGATGAGGAAATCTATAAAAAAACCGACAGCAATTGGTGCCATATCCCATTTGGTAATGGCATTGCTTGTATCCTCTGGCGCATAAGTGCCTAACCCAATGCTGGGTACGGCAATAAAAACGGCAAAAGTCCTCGCAAAACGTTGTTTGTCATCGTTTGGATTAAAAAATTTCACTGGTGGTATCGGCTGAAGTTTGTTTAAACTGCTAAGAATCAGCTTTGCTTTGCGATCAAACGCAGGATCAGGACAATCGATCAAAACTCGTTGATTTGTGCTTGGATCAATGGACTGAACTTGGTAACGATTGTCACCAGTATGTTCTGCAACAACTTGTTTAATTTCTTTTAAAATCAGGGCATCTTTATAGAGATTCACCTTAGTAATGCGTTGATTGACTTTGGCTTCGGCATTCAGAACTTCGTCCGTTTTATAGGTCTCAATTTCAGCGGCAATCATTGAAATATCTTGGATAATTTTCTTTTGCAAGGCATTAATACCAGTCACAAAAGATTGAAATAATGTTGCTTCTTGATCTCGAAAATGTCTCCGGGGGCCGTTTCCTTTGCCGATGTTAGGATCGCAAGTCTTTCCATAGTTACGCTCACGTTCCGACATTTCACTGGAATATTCAGATAGCGCAATGACGGTGCTACGAATATTATCAAATTCATTTTGAAAGCTTTGAAAAGTGTCTTTCACTTGACGCGCTTGAGAAAGTGCGTTTTCTTCGGCAAAATTGTCCGCTCTAATGAAGTTATAGTAAAATGAATAGCTGAAAAAAACGCTGACTAGCATCACTAAACCGTAACAAAATAACCACGTTATGCGGAGTATGAGATAATCCACGTCAATAAACTTGAATAGGGCGTACACCAGTATTGATTGAAGAGCAACGACTAAAACAAACAGTAATAAGATTATCATGGACGGCGTTTTAGACAGTGAGCCAAAGCTCATGGTGATAAATCCATCAAAGCTGGTGTAGAATGAGATGATTGATAAAGTGATGATAATCGTTAATAGGATCGGTTCATGTTGGCTGAATGGGTTGGGTTTTTTGTTGATTATATTCATAAGTACTATTCGAACTTGTTGAATTGAACAGGTAATTTTCCTTAAGTATAAGTGTTAGGTGTCGCTCTTTTTGCTATATTTTCCTTTTATTCTAATTTTGAAAGTATTTTTTCAATCTTTCTGAAATCTATGAAAAAGATGAAATCTTCATTGATTATATCCTCGTTTTGGCGTATATATTATAATTATATACCATAAACAAAGGTGCGTGTGACGCACCTTACGCTTCAATACGATTAAGTTAAGTGCCGAGGTGTAGGCGATAAGTCGCCTACTACGAATTCGTTATTAAATATAATAAGAGACAATCCTCAAATCGCTTTTAAAATACCGGAGCAATTAATGAGTACTCCACTACTATATATAATAATAGATAAAATTAAGCCAATCTTCAAATCAGTTTTAAAATGCCGGAGCAATTAATAGGTATCCGACTACTATATATAATAAGAGATAAGTACAGGGATTGACGGAATAAGGGGATTGGGGTGGGTTATGTTGAGATTGTCCTACATGTCAATAAAAATGAGGGGTGTGCGTTTTATGAGCGATTTTAAATTGAGGGGTAAAATGAGAGATGTCAATGGATACGGGGCTTGACAAGCGGAGCCAGATTGGTTTGTGGGTACGCCTCCGTTGATTTAATCCGTTGTATTTGATTAACGTTGCTAAATAAAAAAAATCCGATTTTTTAAAAAAATCGGATTTCTAACCTTTAATAGCTCCGCTCCGATATGACAAGATAAAGATAGTACAGGGATTAACGGAATAAGGCTGTTAATTCCATAAATCCGTTGCACTAGACTTTAACATTGGGCAACCAATCTTCAAATCAGTTTTAAAATACCGGAGCAATTAATAGATATTCTATTACTATATATAATAAGAGATAAGTACAGGAGCGATTTTAAATTGAAGGGTAAAATGAGAGATGTCAATGGATACGAGGCTTGACAAGCGAAGCCAGATTGGTGATTAACGTTGCTAAATAAAAAAAATCCGATTTTTTCAAAAAATCGGATTTCTTTAAGAGAGATTTCGGGAAATCCGCTCAGCTCCATTCCGTTAATGCAGTTTTTCTAATCCGTGCAATCCGTGTCATCCGTCAAATCCGTGACTCAAGGTTTTTTTTCGCGTCAATGCCAGGGCAACCATAAAGGATTGCCCCTACATAAAACGCGCCTAAGATGCCACGGGGCAATCCCTTGTGGTTGCCCTTAACGGCGATGGCATTGCGCCTGCGCGTGGGTGCTATTTCTGAACAAATTCAGCCATGCAAACCCGATCAGAGTTCATTGGCACTGTGGTTTTCTTTTTGCCTTTACAGTCTCCTTTCCAACCTTTGAATTTGAACCCCTTATTGGGTTTGGCTTTTAAGATCAACTTGCTGCTACCTGTGGGGGCTGTGATCGTTAATGTTGAAAGCTTTGCCTCAATTTGCTCTTCATCCTCATAAGCTGCGCCTTTCTCAACTAAATCTAGGCTGCAATCCCGATCTGTGTCCATGGGTACGGTGATTTTTTTCTTCTTACTTTGGCAATCTCCTCCCCAGCCGCTGAATTTGAAGCCTTTTTTGGGTTTCACCTTTAGGATGAGCTTTCCACCACCAGTGAGCGCTGAGATTTTCAAAATTGAAGATTCAGTGGGGATGTCATCATCAAGAATGCTTAGAGTGGCGGTATCCGGTGTCCCTAGTACGGCTCCGGCTGGATTACCCAAGCTTACAATCAGTTCTTCTTCGCCTTCTTCGTCGATATCATCAATGATATCTACCGTGAAAGTTTTCTTGCTCTTATCGCCATTTGCCCACTGAAGTCGTCCACTTGTCTCAATATAGTCTTCACCTTCTGTAGCGGTGTCGTCGCTGGTGGCATATTTTACTGATATCGCTCCTTTGTTGCTACCTGTGCGGGTGACGCTAATCGTTGCTGTTCCGTCACTTTCATTGACTTCATAGCTTGAGCTTGAAAATTGTACTTTGCTCAGCGGAGATGATTGGTATTCGTGTGCTCCTATATCTACGGTGTTATTACGAGGGTTGCCGTCTTTATCCGTGGTGGGGACTTCAGGTGCCTCATTGTCACCAGCTTCAATGCAGGGTGAGCTGGCTTGTAGGTGATAGTTGTCGTCATCAGCATCAACAAATAATGGATCAAGGTTGTTTAGGTTGCTTGAGTCTATAAGAAACGGAAGTGCTATATGAATTCCGCTTACTAAGGTTTGATCAAAGTCGTTGTTGAAGAGGTTGACCGTAGAGGCAACAAAGTTGTTATTGCCATCGTTGTTGATATAAAGATCACCACCTTGGCTAGTGGCACTATTGTTCCAGATGATGTTGTTGTAGATATGTGCCACATCAGAATCATCTTGAAGTTTAAGCCAAATCCCTCCTCCATTATCGCCACCAGCCGTATTACTGGTTATGGTGTTGTTGGTGAGAGTGATTGTGTCGATGCTATTAATATAGATTCCACCGCCATCGCCGCTGTCGGTTATGTTACCGCTTATGACGTTGTTAATGAGGGTTACATTCTTGCCAGAATAAAAATAAACGCCACCAGCGCTCCCCTTAGTCGTCGTGTTGCCACTTATAATGTTATCCGTGAATGTGGCGGTGCCCGAACCTGAAAAATAAACGCCACCAACGTCATAGCTAGCCGTGTTATCACTTATGGTGTTATTCGTGATTGTGACGGTGCCCGGACCTGAAAAATAAACGCCGCCAATGCGATTGTTACCCGTATTACCACTTATGATGTTATCCGTGAATGTGGCGGTGCCTGAAGAAGAAAAATGAACGCCACCGATTCTATGAGCCGTATTATCACTTATGGTATTATCGGAAATGCTTATAGTGCTTGAGCCCTCAATATAGGCACCACCGCCGTAAAAGTTAGCCTTGTTACCACTAATAATACTATGACTTAAAGTCACATCTCCCTTATCGGTGCTTATGTGCAAACCACCACCGCTCGAATTTGCATTTGCAGCAGTTTCGCCATTCTCAATCGTCAGCCCATCAACCACAAACTCAATAGCATTTTTATTAACCAGTATCAAAACCGAGGCTTTACCACCGCCATTGAGTACCGTATTAGAAGGATCAACTGCCCGCGATACACAGCCAGTCTTATATCCGCCTTTAACGCTTAGGTTAAACTCCTCAGAAGCCACATAAACAAAATTGCCCTCATAAGTGCCTTGGACAACCTGAATGTTATCGTCTTCACCGTTGAATGCCGCCATTGTTAGAGCAGTTTTTAACTCGGTTGTGGTAGTCACACAGAAACTGGCAGCATAAGTAGTCTGGGCTAAGCCAAACGCTAAAGCCAGTGTTAGAACTCGCCATGGCGGGCTCCAATTAGTATAAGATATCTTCATTTCTGATTTTTCCTTGGTTAGTTGTGATACCCAAGTCAAAATTTGGACTCAGGTTTTTAGCCGCTCCTAGAAATCTATTACTATCTACTATCTAGTAAAATGTAATAAACCACGTTGGCCGAGCAGTATTGCCTAACGATTCGTGTGCCGCCGGAGCAGGTTTGAAACCTGCTCCGGCGCCGGACAAAGTTCGAAGGAGAGTTGCCTCC
>JBDLJY010000247.1:0-9623 GCA_039714115.1 Pseudomonadota bacterium
AATTGAGAGGCGACTTGTAGTGGTGGATAAGTTTTCATTGGCGTGTGGCAGGGATCGTGATAGAGGTATTTGTCACTATTATCTAAAGAAAGCCCTTTTTCCATTAAGTATTCATGGATGTCCAGTAAGCGGCTGCCGGGGAATATTTGTTGAAATTGGTAATTCAATAGTTGATCCATACAAGTGCCACAGGAGACAATGATTGTTTTAATGTCCATGTAATTCAAGGTATTAGCTACGCGGTGGAAAAGCACTTGATTGGCTGTGGATATTTGTTTGCCTGTATCTCCGTTGGCATTTTGCGGGTAGCCACAGCAGAGGTAGCCGGGGGCTAAAACGGTTTCGGTGCCGAGTTCATAGAGCATGGCGAGGGTGGCTAAGCCAATTTGGCTGAATAAGCGTTCTGAGCCGCAGCCGGGAAAATAAAAAACCGCCTCTTGATTGACTTTTGCTGCATCGCGCACAATGGGTACGATGGTGTGATCTTCTAAACCCAATAAGGTTCGCATGGGTTGTTTGGGTAATTCGCTGGGCATCGGTTTTTTGACAAAATTAATCACTTGGGCTGGAATCGCCATTTTGCCCGTCGTCGCCTTGGGGCGTTGGTTTGGATTAACTAGGTGTAATTGTTTGGCAAGGCGATAGGCTAAGCGTTGTGCTAGATAACCCCATTGCAGCATGCCTTTTCGCATGATTTTGATCGTTAAAGGGGTGGTGACATTTAAAAATTGTAGGGATGCCCATTTAAGCAAATTGAAGTTGCGCTTACCATAATTTTTGAGTATGCGCCGCATTTTGACGGTGACTTCGCCAAAATCAATGTTCACTGGGCAAGGCGTTAAGCAGCGATGACAAACGGTACAGTGATCGGCGACATCATTCATTTCTTCAAAATGGCGTAAAGAAATCCCGCGCCGCGTTTGTTCTTCATATAAAAAGGCTTCAATTATTAAGCCTGTGGCTAAAATTTTATTGCGTGGCGAGTATAATAAATTGGCGCGTGGTACGTGCGTGGTACACACGGATTTGCATTTGCCACAACGGAGACAGTCTTTGATGGCGGTATTTAAGTCGCCTAATTCACTGGCTTCTAATATCAAGGCTTCTTGTTCTAGTAAGCGCAAAGAGGGTGTATAAGCTTGTTGTAAGTCAGCACCGGCTAATAGCTTGTTTTGATTAAAGTGTCCATTGGGATCAATTTTTTGCTTATAAGTCAGAAAAGCATCCACCGCTTCAGGCGCGAGAAATTGTAATTTAGTCATCCCAATGCCATGTTCTCCCGAAATCACGCCTCCCAGTTTTTTGACGATTGCCATAATGCGTGCCACTAAACGATCCGCTTGTTGAAGCATGTCATAGTCATTTGAAAAAACTGGGATATTGGTGTGAACATTGCCGTCGCCCGCGTGCATGTGTAAGGCGACAAATAAACGGCTGGTGCGAATCGTGGCATGAATCTGTTCGATTTGTTGGCGCACCGCCGCTAAATTGCCACCTAGAAAAATTTCCTTGAGGGGTTTTGCTACGGCTTGCCGATAAGAAATGCGTAAGCTGCGCCGTTGTAATAGGCTAAATACGGTTTCTTGAGGCGCAAATTTTTCTTCTGAATCCTTAATCGTGTTAATCACTTCACGGCTAGGCGCATCCAATTTGTCCATCAAAGTTTGCCAGACTTGACGTACTTGCTGTAAATGCGTTTGCGCGGCTTGCTTTTTGGCTTCAATAATCGCGTCATTTTCTTGACTATTGCCTTTGACATCGCTTTTAAACTGGGGCGAATTGAGATAATCCTGTAGGGCTGCAATGATTCGCAATTTATTCGCAGTGGATTGTTCAATATTAATGCGCTCAATTTCATCGTTGTAATCAGCCAAACGCTCTAAGGGGATGACGACATCTTCATTGATTTTAAAGGCATTGGTATGTGCAGCAATGGCGGCGGTGCGGGCGCGATCTTGCCAAAATGATTGTTGGGCTTGGGGTGTGACGGCAATAAAGCCTTCGGCTTCTCGGGCATTGGCTAAGCGCACGATTTGGGAGGCGGCGGCTGCTACGGCTTTTTCATCATCGGAAGCGATGTCAATCAATAGTAACATTTTGGGCAATTGATGGCGAGCGGCTTTGGTGCTGTATTTGACGGCACGGAGGTAGCGTTCATCTAAATGTTCCATGCCGGTTAATAAGATATTGGGTTGCTTATCCAAATAGGCTTTGGTTTCGACAATCGCGGGCACTGCTTTTTTTAAGTCGCTGCCAAAAAATTCTAAGCAAACTGTGCGAAGATTTTTCGGTTTGGGGTGCAAAATAAATTCGGCTGAGGTGATTAAGCCATCGCAGCCTTCTTTTTGGATGGCGGGCAATCCGCCTAAAAATTTGTTGGTGACATCTTTACCTAAGCCCGGTTTGCGGATTTGGTTACCGGGAATGCGTAATATTTTTGGCTCACCGATAGGCGTTTTGCCATCGGCTTGATAGCGAGTGAGCTTGAATTCGGCTATATCGGTGGCTTGAATTTTGCCCCAATTATGATTTATTCGTTCTACTTGTAGCCATTGGGCATCGGGTGTGACTAGTCGCCATGAGAGTAGATTATCTAAAGTCGTGCCCCATTGTACGGCTTTTTTGCCGCCGGCATTCATGGCAATATTGCCGCCAATCGTTGAGGCATTTTGAGAGGTGGGATCAACGGCAAAAATATAGTTTTGGGTTGCTGCTTTTTCGGCGACACGTTGTGTGACTACGCCGGCTTGGACTCGAATTTTTTTGTTTGATGAATTGCCATCAATTGCTTGAATGTCGCCTAAACTTTCTAACTTTTCGGTATTAATGACTGCGCTGTGAGGCTGTAGGGGAATTGCGCTGCCGGTATAGCCGGTACCGCCGCCGCGTGGAATAATGGTTAGTTTTAATTCGATGCAGGCGGCGACTAGGGCGGCGATTTCTGTTTCGGTGTCGGGAAAAATCACTACAAATGGGTATTCAACCCGCCAGTCTGTGGCATCGGTGACATGCGAGACTCGTGATAAGCCGTCAAAGCAAATATTGTCTTTAGGTGTTACTTGCGCTAGGCGTTTGAAGACGGTGCGACGAAATTGGTTTTGATGGGTTAACCATTGTTCAAAGGTTTTGACGGATTCACGGGCTGCGGCAAGCAATTGTAAGGCTAGTTGATTGCCGTCGGCACGTAATTCAATTTGTGTCAATCGATGAGAGAGGGCATGAATCAGAGAGGCTCGACGCTTTTGATTGGCTAATAAGTCGTCTTGAATGAAGGGGTTACGTTGAATAATCCAGATATCGCCTAAGACTTCAAATAACATTCGTGCGGAGCGCCCTGTGCGGCGTTGTCCACGTAGTTCATTTAAAATGTGCCATTGGGCTTCGCCTAAGAGGCGTATGACGATTTCACGATCAGAAAAAGAGGTGTAGTTATAGGGTATTTCACGGATGCGGTTTGACATTGGGTTTTTTTTTGAATGGTGATTGTTGAAACCATTAAGTTAAGGGCAACCATAAAGGATTGCCCCTACCGGCTAAAAGTAGTTGCCCTTAACGGCGATGGCATTTTTGCGCCGCGTGGGAACGATAAAAAAAATGGTAGGTGCTAGGAGTCCAAGATTTATCTTGGGCGTCCAAAATAAATTTTGGACGCCTATCTTCAAAAAAAATTGTTAAATATGTTGAAATATAATTCACTATTCAAATCAATCTAATTAGCTCAAGACTTTTTTGGATGACGACAAAACCCCTATTGTCTCCCAAACTAGATTTGGTATTTTAGATGTTCACGCTGAGGATGAATTCGGGCGTGGTTATGATGTCAATGCCATTAAGTTAAGACAAACCTGACAGGTGTCAAAAACAGGTAAGGTTAATTTTTCCTTTAATTTACAACGACCTGCCATGTTTTGGATACCAGGTCTGAATTTTAGGGGTTTATCATACTGGCATTGCTTCGCAGCCTGTATTACTTAACCAAGCTCTACGGATAGTGGGGCCAAATACACTCAACTCAATATTTCATTTGGAAGCGGAAGCACGAGTATATATTCCGGCAGGTCTTCTTTTGGGGGCTTAATGGCATTGCTCCAGGCGTACCTTGGACGCGGAGCGTGGGAACGAAATACGTTACGGTTTATAAATTACAACATGTTGAAATCATTAAAAATTAAAAAATTCACGGTTTTTTCAGAAGCGGAGATTGATTTCTCACCCGGCTTGAATGTGGTGATTGGAGAAAATAACACTGGAAAAAGTCACTTACTTAAGCTGGCTTATGCTATCGCCTCTATCTGGTACGAAGCCGCTGCTGAAAATGAAAAAACACCAGGGAAAATTACCTCGGGGGGCAGTAAAAGTTGGTGGCAGCGTCGCCTTGCCGAAAAATTGGTAGGTGTGTTCAAGCCCGATAAATTAGGACGCTTATTACACTTCAGACCTGCCAGGTATCCAAAACCTGGCAGGTCGTTGTAAATTCAATGAAAAATTAACCTGACAGGTTTTTGACACCTGTCAGGTTTGTCTTAACTTAATGGCATTGGTCTTTATGGTGCCCTCCGCCATGCTAACCCTGAATTGGCACCATTTTGCAAGTATCTATTTTCCAAAAAGATTAATAAAACGACTGTTATTCTATTCTTGGAGGAAGATCGTCCTTTACTCAAAACTAAAGCCCCCTTATTTATTGACTAGCGTCATTTTGCCCTCGATTTTCACAATAAATAGCCTTCAAATCGCTTAATCATTAATAAGAGAAGAGACTGAATTAAGCCAACCCTTAAATAGCTTTTAAAATACCGGAGCGATTAATGGATAACTCACTACTATTCAAATAGCCCTCAAAATGCTCAAGCCTCGTTTTTATTGACTTGTGTTATTTTACCCTCCGTTTTCAAATAGCCCTCAAAATGCTCAAACCCCGTATTTATTGACTTGCGTCATTTTGCCCTCGATTTTCACAATAAATAGCCTTCAAATCGCTTAATCATTAATAAGAGAAGAGACTGAATTAAGCCAATCCTTAAATAGCTTTTAAAATACCGGAGCGATTAATGGATAACTCACTATTATTCAAATAGCCCTCAAAATGCTCAAACCCCGTATTTATTGACTTTCGTCATTTTGCCCTCGATTTTCACAATAAATAGCCTTCAAATCGCTTAATCATTAATAAGAGAAGAGACTGAATTAAGCCAATCCTTAAATAGCTTTTAAAGTATCGGAGCGATTAAGGTTAATTAAATGGTACCGTGCTGTATAATTTCGATGTTAAAGGCGGGCTACGCTCTTGATTTTCAAATAGCTATTAAAATGCTTAAAGCTGATTTCCAGCACAGGCTCTTATATATAATCGTTCAAGCGGTTAACCATTAATTAATAAGAGATGGACTAAATTAAGCCAATCCTCAAATAGCTTTTAAAGTATCGGAGCGATTAAGGTTTTTACCGGAGAGCATACAGTGAAGAGAGATTCGTCCATGAATCTGATTCAAAGTAGTCAAGCGCGTCTCAAGCTAAGAAAGACGGGGTATTCAAGAGCACCTAATCCCTCACGGGCAACCACAAGGGATTGCCCCTACGCCCCGTCTTTCTAAGCTTGAGCCACACTCGACTACTTTGAATTTACCCCATATCCAATTTAACCCGTAAAATGGATTTGTACAATTGTAAGGGCTGTGCTGTACGACTTTCAATGTTAAAACATGGCTAGGCATTTTGGTTCATAACTATTTTACATTGCCTTCGATTTTCAAACATGTCTCCGACAATATCAACAAAGATGACATTTAAGATATATATAGTCCATGGCTAGATATATATCTAGCCATGTAGGGTGGATTAAGCGGAGCGTATCGACTCATAGAAATCATATTTTTTCAAAAAATATGATTTCTTTAGGAGACGTAAAAAAATATTTGAAATAAATTTTTTTCTCTGTCTTCCCGAAGTGACTTATCAGACAAGTACTGGGGTTTCATCATGGTGGGCTAATCTCTTGTATGTGCCAAATGATGATGGCAAAATTCGATTTAAACTTGATGATTTTGGTGACATTGGTGACACCATTGAAACAAATCCCTATCACCGTATAGCACAAGAAGATATTCAACATTTTGCTAGTCGTTATCTAATTTTTAGGACTTCTCAGTTAATTGGTAATCCGGGTAGCACCGGTGCGCCCGTCGTTAGTTATACGCCACGCGAAAGTGATACAGCAGGAGCAGCATTAGTGAATATAGGCGCTTATCTGGGCACTGCCAATAGAAATTTCCAAATTGGTGCTTATAAGCGAGTTCTATTGGAACGTTTGAAGGAACAAATTCAATTAACCCAATTTTAAACTTTCCAAGAGTTGGGAGACTATGATAATGCGATGCCTTTGCTGGATGATATGGAAAATTTTTATGATAATTATCTCTCTGAGGGTGTCAATTCTGTTAAAAAACTTCTCAAAGTCTTTGACTTAGCCTATGATAGTTACGAGAATGGCTCTGGGAAAACGGCACGGGTAATCTTACAGGCTTACCGAAAGCTTTTATTTATCGACAAGCTGTTAAAAGGTAAGGAAACCAAGTATGTCACCTTCAAAAATGCCAAAAAACGGGCTGATCGCGTTAGCGAAATACTTAAAAAGGTTAATACGGTTGTTTCTACCTTTAAAACGTTAAATGATCTTCAAAAGAAAATTGTACAGACGCACCTAGTATTGTATGTCATCGGTCATGTAGAGGCTATGACGACATTGGACTACTTGCGTGAACGCATTCTTGAAAATGGCTCTTTCAAAGCCAATGGCATAACTTATTCTGTTAATGATACTCATCCATTAATACAAGCTATTGATGAACTGAGCCAGGATTTGCATGATGAAAATTATTTGGAAACCATCATAAATTTTGCGATTTCTACGGCGCTTGATAAAGCTTCTGAATATATATTGAATAGTCAGAGCAAGCCCAAATTACTTGATTTTAAGGATATGTCACCAGAACTTCGGGCTTTTCAGGCTAATTTGATTTCGGCTTTGTTTTTTAATCAGATGAAAGCGGCGCACCTTTTTGCACGTTCTTATCTAACACGCGAAGGCAGTATTGATGACAAATTTTTGCAAATCGAGCGTTGGGGCACTGATTATGACATAGAATGGGCAGACGATGGACTCAGCCTTAGTGCAGTGCTACGAGGGGGGTACGAGAGTTTTGATGTCATTGTTCGTAATATGCTTGCCAAGCAAGGTGTCATTAATGGCATGATTGCCTTCAATAGTCTGTTTAACGATCATAATTTTGACTATTTTGCTTGGATTTCCCAAGAAACGGGGCAAGCCACTACGCTGCGTGATATGAGTATTAATTATAATCAAGTTCAGCAATCTGTGAAAATGTACTTGATTCATATTAAGAATAAAAAGCACAGTCTCTATTTTGTCGATGAAGGCTATCAATATGAACCCATGACTGGATATACCGGAGATGCTGGGCCAGAACGTCGCTATCTTTTAAAGAAGGCTGGTGATATTCAGGTTGAAAGCGTTAAAGTAAGCTACGTCGGAGATGAGCCGGTTCCTGCTAACGAATTTGACCATTTTGAATACACTCCAAGCAATTGGCAACTTGAACAGGGTTTTAATGTTGCTGGAGATTTTAATTATCACGGCGACTATGAAGTACAGGTTGAATATCGGACACCGGTTAACCCAGACGTGCTGCGTATTGAAATCATTCGTTTTAATAATCCTAAAATTTTGGGCTATGGGCAAGCCATAGAATATGAATTAGCTGTCACCGATGATGATTATGTCTTTTTGGCTGATTTTGATCAGGTGTTATTTTCTAAGCACAATTTTGGCACGGAATTGATGTTTTATGAATCATTAGCCTGTGATGGAGGGGTTTCTCTGAAAGTGGCAGATGTTATCCATCGCATTCATCCCGATGTATCTTACAACGATTGGGTGGCTGATAAGACTGGAGACGAGTGGCATTTCCAAACTTTGTTAGATAGAAATGGCAAACCTGCTACCTATGTACGCTTACAAAATGCTCCAGTGAGTTTGGGAGAAAAGGATCAGGATAGCGTTATTCCAGCAGGAAATAGGATTTGCATTTTGAAACAACCGGGGTTGTACTATTTGGTGACATACGATCATGTACTTCAGACAGCTGAATATCAAATGCCCATTAAAGTATTGACAGATGTTGAATTTGGCAATGATAGCTTGAGTTTTCGTTTTCCTAAAGAAATGTTGCCAGCTCTACTCAACCCCCCAACCAATCTCTCCGCCACCTCCGGCAATAGACAAGTCACCCTATCTTGGGATGCCGTAGCCGGTGCCAGCTCTTATAGGCTTTATTGGAGCGCGGAGCAGTTTATTGAGATTACAGCTCCCCCTTATACGCACACGGGTTTAAGCAATGGTACAACTTACGCTTATCGTGTGACGGCGATTGATGCGAGTGGTGTTGAAGGTATGTCATCACAAGAGGTTTCTGCGACTCCACGCGCTGAGTCTCATGTCACGCCTGGAGAAGTTTTCCGTGATCGCCTACAGGATGGCAGTTCGGGGCCTGAAATGGTCTGGATTCCGGCTGGTACGTTTCGGATGGGGGGTATTCAAGGGGGCGGTTGGGATCGTGAACTGCCCATACATGAAGTGTCTGTTAGCAAGTTTGCTATGGGGCGTTATGAGGTGACTTTTGCAGAGTATGATAAGTTTGCTGAAGCGACGGGTAGGGAAAAGCTAGATGATATAGGCTGGGGGCGTGGCAATCGTCCGGTGATTTATGTTTCTTGGGACGATGCTGTCGCTTACGCTGAATGGTTGAGTGGGCAGACTGGGTATAGCTATCGCTTGCCTACTGAGGCTGAGTGGGAGTATGCGGCTCGTGCTGGGACAGAGACTAAGTACTGGTGGGGCAATGATATTGGTACTAATAAAGCTAATTGTTATGACTGTGGTGATAGTTTTGACTACTACACATCCCCCGTAGGTTCTTTTGAAGCCAACCCCTTTGGTATATATGACACTGTAGGGAACATAGCTGAGTGGGTTGCGGATATATATAGTAGTAGCTATTATAGTGAGTCCGATATATATATCGATCCGACTGGCCCCTCCTCTACGGGGCAATGCCATTAAGTTAAGAGGGCAACCATAAAGGATTGCCCCTACAAACCGTTATATTATGTAGGGGCAATCCCTTGTGGTTGCCCTTAACTTAATGGCATTGCCTCTACGGGGGGGGGCTCGTACCGTGTGCTTCGCGGCGGCGGCTGGAACCACGCCGCCCCGTACTGCCGGGCAGCGATTCGCCACTACAACCACCCCGGCGCCCGCGACCACGACCTCGGTTTTCGTCTGCTGACTTAAGTCCCCGTACCGCTTGAGTTTTTTACCCTTTAACTCTTGTCGGTTTTTGGTTTTTTACGCTTTTTTCCTAAGCAAACCAACAATTGAGCCCAATTAAGACAGGTGCCCGCCGTGCGGAGCCGGCTCGCACCTGGCTTAATTGGGCGGGGGGTAAGAGATCGTGCGGGGGTATGGGGCAATGCCAGTATGATAAACCCCTAAAATTCAGACCTGCCAGGTATCCAAAACATGGCAGGTCGTTGTAAATTAAAGG
>JBDLJY010000248.1:0-9623 GCA_039714115.1 Pseudomonadota bacterium
CAGGGATTTAAGGAATTAGATTGTTAACAGTACGGAGCCAATCCCTTTAATCCTTAAACTAATGACATTGGGTTGCAAACCCCGTCCGGCACAAAGACTACTTCGTTGCCCGAAACCCAGTCGAGGGTTTCGGGAAATCCGCTCCGCTCCATTCCCGAAACAACGAACAAAATATCACGTCTACTGTAGGAGCAATCCTTTATGGTTGCCCCTTAACTTAATGGTATTGGGTTGCAAACCCCGTCCGGCAGCGATTCGATAGTTTAACAACCTAGAGGAAAAACAGACTATGGCCGACGATGCATCGTTCAAGCAATATTACAATCTTGCTACTGTTGAATCTTTGGCGCACCGATGTGCCCATGTAGTACCCGAATTTAGGACTGAGAACTTCATCAAAGAGACAACAATGGGGCTTGAAGCTTTGCAGATGAAAGATCGTGTGCGACACATCGCATCGGCCTTGCATAAACACCTTGATCCCCACTATCCGCTGGCAGTGGAGCAAATCAAGCGGGTGGCAGGTGTTGATAGCGCACCAATGAGCGGCTTTGAAGTGTGGCCATTGTGTCATTTTGTCGAGACGTTTGGCTTAGAGCACTTTGAAGAGTCACTTGATGCGCTTTATCACCTGACTCCTTTGTTCACTGCGGAGTTCGCTATCCGACCGTTCTTAAACCGATATCCTGAGCGAACTTTGCAGTACCTACATCGGTGGTCAGGTGATCCAAATCCGCAGGTGCGGCGGTTAGTATCTGAAGGCACACGCCCGCGCTTACCTTGGGGTCAACGGCTCCCAGCCTTTCAACATGATCCGTCACCGGTATTGGAACTGCTTTGGAAACTGCGTAGCGATCCCGATGCCGTAGTGCGTCGCTCCGTAGCTAACAATCTCAACGACATAGCCAAAGATAACCCCGATAAAGTTGTCGAAACTGTCAGAGAATGGGCAAAAGATGCCAGCAAGGAAATGCGCCAACTGATTCGACATGCGTGTAGGACACTCATAAAACAAGGGCATCCCGGGGTGTTTGAGGTGATCGGATTTACGCCTAATCCTCTCGTGGAGGTTGAATATCTCACTATTTCCTGTTCCTCAATTCGCATGGGCGAAGCATTGGAAGTGACGCTGAAACTGCGCTCACTGACGGACGAGACACAAGGTATTGTTATTGACTACAAGCTCCACCATCGCAAAGCGAATGGCAAATTGTCGCCCAAGGTATTCAAATGGACGACACAAACTCTTAAACATCGGCAATCGTTGTCATTGACGCGCAAGCATAAGTTTCGCCTCATTACGACGCGCCGATATTACACGGGGCAACACATTTTTGAAGTGTTGATCAACGGGCAGCCGTATGGACAACAAGCGTTTATTCTTACAGTCGATTGATAACTTTATACAGGCTGGTGTTACCATCCTAAAAACCCTTGCGGCTGCATACTCTCACCCGAAAGTACTCTCTTGGGAAGATGACTTGTATCAGCGTGTGACAAAACCAGAACCATTACCAGCGCCAAGGATATCAACCCATTTGCCTAATAGGAGTGGCTGGAACAAGTGCTACAGGTGCCGTGGATGCCCTAGATACATTAGCGGAAGTGGCAGCTCATCATAATATGTGGTTTCATGTGGACGGTGCCGCCGGCGGAGCCTACGCTAATTTAATTTGGCAGAGACTCGTCAATTTTTCACTGGTATTAAAAAAGCAGATTCAGTCACATTAGATCCCTATAAATGGTTCTTTGTGTCCTTTGGTATAGGCTGCTTATTGGTCAAGAATGGTGAAGAATTACGCAAAAGTTTCCATGCAACAGGCCATTATTATCTGATTGGACAAGAGAGGAGGGGACTGAACTTCTTAATAAAATTTACCGTCAACTCCCTGAAGGTGGCAAAATTTTAATTTTAGAAAAGTTATTCAACGATGACAAAACAGGCCCATTGCCAACAGCCATGATGAACCTTGCTATGTTCCTTGAAACTTGGGGTAAACAGTCATCGTCTGCTTTTATTGATGGATTTCGATACAACATCAGAACGCTTTACCACTTCATTGAATCGAAATATCATCAGCAACCGCTACCTAACCATTTAGTCGAAGCAACCAGCGCAAGCTTGCAAAAGGCGACAATGGCGCGGATTTGTCGGAGCTCTGCGCTATGGACTCAATTTGGGTTCTTGTGTGATCTTCTTGTCGTGGATGAACAGAAAATTAACTGCTTGTTCTCGTTCCCACGCTCTGCGTGGGAATGCCTGCCCGGACGCGGAGCGTCCTGCAAAAGCGTAATCGAGCCGATAATTCTATCCCATGTTGTCATCCTCATTTGTTGCAGGACGCTCCGCGTCCAGGCAGGCATTCCTTTGCCTCGCGTGGGAACGATAAAATCTAGCCAAATCGGTGACGGTGGAATAAACACAACAATAACTACAAGGATCGTAGGTAAGCATGGATAAATCAGTGTCGGGGCAATCTTTTATGGTTGCCCAATTTTTCTGAATTTGAACTATATCGCCTGCAAGTTTAGGTTGCGCCCTGTCCTACGCACAAAATCGTTATGTTCATAAGCATCTCTGAACAGCTAAACGAAAACCAAGCGTGTGTAAAAACGAATTAATCTGATATAAATCAGAATTAGGCTTTCGTGAAACCATCTTATTAGTCTCATCTTGCCTAAATTTTACCTTTTCAATCCGTTGATACGTAACTGCTTGCGCTTCAGCAACATGTTTCAAAGCCATTTGAAAAGCTTCTGGATCATCATCTTCAAATGCAGCATCAAGATATTCTGCCGCTTCAGAAGGATCACGGAGTGCTTCTATTAATTCTGCATGATAACTCTTACCCATTATTACCCCCATAATCATGCCAATAAGTCTTGGCCTTACGAATATCCACCTGTTGTGTGCTTTTATCACCACCACACAATAAGAGAACGATTGTCAAACCCACTTTTCCAAAATATACTCTATAACCGGGTCCATAATCAATACGAAGCTCATAAACACCTTCTCCTACTGACTTACTATCACCAAAATGGCCTCGTTTAAGCCTATCAATGCGGACACGAATTCTTGCACGCGCTTTTTTACCATCATTTAATGATTTAAGCCAAATAGAAAAAGGTATTTTACCATTTTTAGTTTCATAAAATTCGATTTGTATTTTATCACTCATGGTGTTTTCTTATTATATAATCAAAGTACATTACTCTTCATAACCATACTACAAGCTCCACCATCGCAAAGCGAATGGCAAATTGTCGCCCAAGGTATTCAAATGGACGACACAAACTCTTAAACATCGGCAATCGTTATCATTGACGCGCAAGCATCAGTTTCGCCTCATTACGACGCGCCGATATTACACGGGGCAACACATTTTTGAAGTGTTGATCAACGGGCTGCCGTATGGACAACAGGCGTTTATTCTTACTGTCGATGCTTAAAATAATATGCAGGAGGGGTTTGCAACTGGGGTGTTAACTTTAGAAATCCGATTTAAAAAAAAATCGGATTTATTCTTAATAACTGAAGTAGCCGTTGCAACCATGCCTGCAACATCACTTAAATTGCTAGGAATAATCATGGTATTATTGGTTTCAGCGAGTTTACCAAATTCGTTTAAGTATTGCTCAGCAACCCGCTCAATTTCTGCCGCCCCTCCTTCTGCCAATGCGTTTTTGCTTTTCACCTTCTGAACGAGCAATCAATTCTTTTCGCTTGCTTATCCTTTAAAAAAATTCCAATCAACACTATATAATAATATTATAATAATAGACTATACTAAAATAAGGCCCATTAACAAGGTATTTTAGTATAGGACTTACGCATTGCTCAATCAAATATTTACAATTGAACTCTTCAAGTGATAGCCAACATAAAAAAATATGCATAATGCTTTGAATTTACAATTTAATTTTTAAATAATTAAATAAAATTATAAAGTATTTAAAAAAAAATAAATTAAATTAAAAAAACAAATTTCCATTTAAAACGCAATATATGATAGTATTGCAACTTTTAAATTAAGTTGACTACCCTTACTTATGTTTGAATGTACTACTTACTTTACTAAATAGAGGAGAGCTAAATGTTTAGAAATGCTCTTATGATTGTAGCCATTGCATTATTTATACCAATAAGTACAATGGCAATTGAAATTACCGATTATAGAAAGCCTGATAGTTTTTATGATGAAGCTTACATTGCCGGTCAATTTCGTTTAAATTCTGGAAATCAGGAGCAAACCAGTTTTGATGGAACCGCTTTAGGGTATTATGATCTGACCTCTAGTACCTCACCTTTTACCTGGAATCTCAGGTTGGATGGTCAAACGAACTTCAGCAGAGGTGAAAATAAAGGTGCCTCTACTGAAAGGGGTTATAAATTATTGGCATCAACCAATGGTAATAAGTATTTCAATAACACCGGCCAATTATTTGGTTATGGTTCTCTCGATCTAGGACACCGTCGATTGTTTGGTGCTGATGAGGATGATGATCCTTACATAAAACTGGGTGCTGGGATAGGCTATGGTCGCGTTTTTAATGCAACCCCTCTCGCATATGTCTTGCGTTTTGTGGAAGAACTGAAAGAGTATAATGTTATCACTGGGACACTAGATGACCGTACTTATTTGGAACTGGCTAAGATTATCGCGAGAGAAAGTGAATTCAAAAGCCGATATGGTGTGATGGATTACGAACAACATTGGGTTGCAGAAATCGAAAAGATTCTACAAAGCGCTGGCGTTTTGAAAGGCAATGCTCTTGGTGCTGTGGGTGTTCTTAAAATACATGATGTCTTATTCAATGAAAAAATAGGCATTCGTAAACATGGTTGGTTGATCAAAGGAGGCGTTGGATACATTGCATCTAATTATAATGGCAACGAAAGTGATCCTTCGCTGGATCTGACTTTTGAGTACGCATTACCTATGGGCTATGCATTACAATTCATTGAATTAACCGAATATTCTACCATATGGGAGGAGGATATTACTCATAGAGTTCGTAATAGAATGTCGCTCACTTATGAGTTATCAGATCGAATCGATTGGGAAAATCTCTGGGAGTTTAATGGCCTTTTCCCCACCGAAGATAATGCCCTAGATATGATAACTAACTCGCTAAGCTCAACTTTCCGCTATTATTTGTCAAATCAAATCATGGCAAATTTCACCGTGACTTTAACACATACTGAAGATGATATTGATGATAATGGCAACGATGATATAGAAAGGGGAGTTTTCATGGGTATCACTTACAGGCTGAAATAAATAGGCCAAAATTCTCTATGTATTAATGAGGTACGAATTCCCGAAACCGTTGTCGCTATTGAGTTTCGGGAAGCTTTGCTTAGTTTGAGAACAAAAGCCCCAAAGTTTCACAGCTTTGGGACTTTTTCAATGCTATTAAACATTAATCGGAGGTGGGAAAATGCCTAAAATCATTGAACACAGAGCTTATCGCTTACAGCGATAAGCGTACCATTCTAATAGCATTGGCTTCCGAGGCACACAATTCAACAGGCTAATCCCTGATGCTCAACCGGCTTAACATCCCAAATTTCTGCCGCATATTCTCTAATCGTTCTGTCTGATGAAAATTTGCCCATGTTAGCAACATTGAGAATCGCTTGGCGCGTCCACTCCGAAGCTTGTCGATACAATTCATCAACGCGCTTTTGGCAAAGCATATAATCCGCATAGTCCGCCAACACCATAAAATAATCATTGCCGTGCGTCAGTGTATCAACGATGGGCTGAAAAAGTGACGGCTCTTCTGGCGAAAAATATCCCGAACTGATCATATCCAAAACTTGTTTAAGCTCTGAATTACGATGATAATAATCCCAAGCATTGTAACCGCGTTGTTTCAAATCAGTGACACCTTGGGCGCTTAAGCCAAAGATAAAGATATTCTCCTTGCCCACCTCTTCACGAATTTCAATATTCGCTCCATCTAAGGTGCCAATGGTTAAAGCCCCATTGAGGGCAAGTTTCATATTGCCAGTGCCAGAGGCTTCCATGCCAGCCGTGGAAATTTGTTCCGACAAATCGGCGGCTGGAATAATCCGCATCGCATTAGAAACGTTATAATTGGGAATAAAAACCACTTTTAAGCGATCACCAATCACAGGATCGTGGTTGATAATATCGGCAACGCTGTTGATCAGTTTAATGATAAGTTTAGCTATCGTATAGCCGGGTGCCGCTTTGCCAGAAAAAATCACCGTGCGCGGGACAAGCTCAATCGATGGATTGGCACGGATATGATTATAACGGGTGATGACGTGCAACAGGTTAAGCAATTGCCGTTTGTATTCATGAAAACGCTTAACTTGCACATCAAACATGGAATGGGCATTGATTTCAAGCCCCAATTCTTTCTTGATAAAGGCGGCGAGCTTGAATTTATTATTCTGTTTGATCTCCCGAAACTCGGAACAGAATTTTTGATCGTCTGCCAGCGGAATCAGTTTTTTTAGATGCGACAGATCTGTTACCCAGTCTTGACCGATAGACTGACTTATCAATTGCGCCAATGGCCTATTCGCTTGATGGAGCCAAGCAAGCGTAGGGTGCGTCCCACGCCCCTTGCGTCATGTTTCTATTGGTCCGGTGCGTAGGACGCACCCTACGCCGGCTAAGTTGATAGGTAGTATTTTCACGAAATGTTAGTGTCCAATAAAGTAACTATAGTATTCCAGATAAATATTTTGGCCAAAAACCAGGTTTGCCAAACCTCGGGCAGTTTGGCCCAACAAATTTTTCTGGAAAACTATAGCTCAATTTTAGCCCAAGAATCAGTTTAGCTTTCAACGAGTCGCTTGTTTTTCAAATGGGTTAATCCACTGTACGTCGATATCTTGAATATCTTTGGTGTTGCGTGTTACCAAGATGAAATCATAAGTTTTTGCGGTTGCCGCCAGTAGTCCATCAATGACAGGTAGTGGACGTATTACGTTGAGATATCCCCATGTTTCAGCAATGCGTTCATCAATGGGAATAATGTGTTCCTGAAAGTTGTTTTGTACATTTTCTAACCAACGTTCAAGATGATATGCAGATTGAGCGTCTCGTCGTCGAATATTTTCTATGCCACGTCGAATTTCACCTATCACTAAAACACTGGTAAATAATTGGGCTTGATTCACTTTTTGAAACCAATCACGTACATTCGAGTCGCAACGTTTAGCTTTACGTAACTCAGAAATAATGTTAGTGTCCAATAAATATTTCAAGATTTCAACCCTCATCTGGCTCTATTTCAAAATCGGTATCTTCACCCACATTTGGCATAGCCAATAATGCGGTTTTGAAGTCAATATAAAACTTTGGTAATTCCGTTGGTTCTGATAAAACGGTTACCAACACTTTGTGAGGTGAAGTCAGTTTGACCGTTTCAAGTAAATGTATTTTGCCATCCGGATTTAAAACCGCTTCAATTGTTTGTAACATATTGTTCTCCTTAATTCAAACCATTAGGCTCAAGCCTTTGTAGATGGGTCTGCCCGGTGGGCAAGGCGTACCTTGCACACTTAAAATTTAACAAACTAATCCCTGATGTTCAACCGGCTTAACATCCCAAATTTCTGCCGCATATTCTCTAATCGTCCTATCTGATGAAAATTTGCCCATGTTAGCGACATTGAGAATCGCTTGGCGCGTCGAAACTGGGAACCATAAAAACGCTGGAACGATAATTTTGACCGTTCTGACCCGTCCAAACTACAGGGCGCATAATGCTTGTAGTAATTGATTCACAGCAGCATCAAGTTCATCAAAAGTGGTTTTTTTCTCAATGCCTTTAAATTCTTTTCCAGTATCATCCGTTACCAACAAACAATTTTCCGCATAAGCATAACCCGCTATTAACCAATCAACAGTCGCACTACAAGTTTGTCCGGTTGATTCAATGAATTCTTCAACAAAACTTAGCTCAAGACAATCAAGACAGCGTTTGAGACAATTTCTGCCAATACAATCAAGACAACGCTTTAGTTTATATTGATTCCAATCGTCTTCAGTTGGAAATTGTTTGTGAAATAAATCCGCCACTTTTTCGGCATGCCAAGGTTCAAAGGGGGCAATATGGATACCCAGATCAGTCAAGTTTTTTAGCACAAATTCATGATTATATTTTTTATCTTGTTTTTTTAAGTATTGTTTTATTTGACGTAATTTCTCGGCATGTGCAGGGGCTGGAACAACCAGCTTGAGCTGATATTTATCATCCAAACGATTTATACGGTTAATGCTGGTACATAGCCTTTTTAACCGTTTATCACCAAAGAGAGCATTAGTATCAAATGCAATCGCTAATTTGCCTTGGTGTAATAAGTTTAAAATCTCATTTTTGTTCATCTATTGGCTCAACCAAGTCATAAAACTTTTCATCACTCAACAATTCTACTTGTCCATTCTCATCGTCTAACAACATAATACCGCCACCTTGCTCGATGCCAAGGAGTTGACGAATACGTTCTGGTAACTGGACTAATCCCTCATTTGAGACGTAACATAAAGCCGCTTTTCGTTTATCAGCAGTCGGTAGAGAGGTGATAGCATAATGTTGAGTAAAAGATTCGGCACCTTGAGTGGAACGACGCTCAATGATTGGGCCATTTGAAGTGGTACGCATGGCATAAAAATGTTCACCATATTCAAATGCCGGAGAATGACTGGTTAAAAATATTTGTTGAGGCCCCACGTTTGATTTGACTATCTCGTAGAGAACTTCTCGTAAGCGCAGTTGTAGCGTATAACGCAAATTGAGTTCTGGTTCTTCTATCGCTACAAATGTCGCACGACTCATTAATAAACGCGCAATGAGAGCAACGGCTTGTTGAATTCCTGAGCCAAGCATTTCAATAGGTGTCAGTACTGATGAGGGTGATTCAAAACCCAGTTCAGCATGTCCCGTCTTGCGATCAAATAGGACAGAAAATTCTCCGTCGCCCAGAATATCATTGAATTTTTGTAGGGTACGAACTATCAATTTCCACCGATTTCTGTACACAATTTCTCTGGACTCTTTGGCATCGTAGAGTTGTAAACACAAGCTTTGCGACATCATTCCACGCTTTGCTTCTCTTTCCTTCTCGGAAATATGACGATCAGTGCCAATTAAGATAAACCGATTGTCTGCGTTTTCTGCTTTAAGGGGTAAAATGCTTTGGGCAAGAAATTTCGCTATTTGTTTTGCATAAGATTGTTGCTCATTATTTGCGTCAGTTACATCAGTACCGTCAGCAAATTTAAACTGGGTGAGTTGGTAATCAAAAGTACCATAAATAGGTTTGAGCCTTTGATTGATTTGTACTATCGATGTGGGCAATAATTCTTCGATACCCGCGTTTTTCAGTTCGTTAGCTTCAATCTCGAATATTGCGTTAAGTTCAATTGCCCCTGGATTTTCTAAGTTGAATATCTCATCGGCTATAATTCCAAGTTGTTTGATCTCTGAAAAACTCATTTCAGTGCTCAAAACGAGATTGTGTTGGTATTGCACCTTCAAAAGTTGAAAAAACAATTGCATGGCTTCAAGCACATTCGATTTTCCAATATTATTTTCGCCATGAATGACACAAATTGCTCCCATTTCTTCAAGGA
>JBDLJY010000249.1:0-9604 GCA_039714115.1 Pseudomonadota bacterium
TGTCTCGACGTTAGGAGAGATCTAAGGAGAAATGATTGATTTTGAAATAAAAACATCTGTGCCGGACGGGTTTTTTTCGTTGTGTGGAGCTTAAGGAGCTACGCGGATTTCCCGAAACCATCGACTGAGTTTCGGGCAACTCGTAGGGGCAATCCCTTGTGGTTGCCCTCGCTTGCGAGGTTCAATCCGCGTAGCTCCATTCCCGAAACAACAGAATCCCTTATGGTCAAGTCTTCATCTTCAGAAATCGTATAAATCATCCTATCTTCATGATTTACCCGCCGACTATACACTTCTTTATCAAAATACTTGAGCCGTTCAGGTTTTCCAATCCCATTTCTTGGAGCGATAGCTGTGGCTCTAACCAAATCAAAACATTTGAGATAGTCTTTTTTTGATTTGTTTCTAAACCATTCCAGATCATCTTCAGCATGTAATACCTTTATCTCGTAGTTGATGTCCCTCCAATAAAGCCGCTAGTGATTTTTTGTCACGAAGTAAAGCCAAAGTTTCCTGTATTTCCTCCCAATATTCTTTATCTATCATCATAACCGCACCATAGTCACTGACTATCAGCGTTTCATCACACATTGATGGTATTTTCTATGAGATTAGGCAAATTAAATGTGGCTTCACGCAAACTTAATGTATTCATTATCACCTCTTTGGGTAGCAGAAAAATTCGCCCGCGAAAAAAAAACTAACTTGTGAGTCGAAAGTAGGGGCAATCCTTTATGGTTGCCCGTTTTTATTGGCTCAAAGGGTATCACTTTCTTATAAGACTAAAGAAATCCGATTTTTTTAAAAAATCGGATTTCTAGTGGTGATGGGAATGCCATTAAGTTAAGAATCAGAACGTAATCAATTCGTTTACGGCACCCTCATTTAAGGGGTGCCGATTGTGCCACCATTGTCAACGGACTGACACTATCCAATTTTGTAATAAGCAGTTGAGAATTATTAAAAAAATTAAATTTGTGGACTTTAGCAATTGGCAGAGAGAGAAAAGAGCCTACGAGCGATGAAGGATTGATTGCGACACTATCTAATTGAATTTCATAATGCAGATGAGGCCCCGTTGCCCGTCCACTTTGACCGACATAGCCGATAATTTCCCCTTGGATGACTTTATCACCAACACGCAAACCTTTGGCATACCTTGACATATGCGCGTATAAAGTGCTCACCCGCTGGTGATGTTCCAAAGTAACAACCTTTCCATAATTACCTTTTCTGCCCACAGATTTGACAACGCCATCTCCGGCTGCGACGATGGGCGTGCCCCATCGGGCTGCATAGTCAATGCCGTGGTGGAACAGATACTTACTAGAAATGGGATGTTTGCGCCTACCAAAGGGAGAGCTAATTCTGGAGTATTTGAGGGGGGCACCGAGTAAGGATAATTTCTGCAAATAAAAACCCGTCGGCGTATAATAATTCGTCGCGCCAGTCGAATCGGTATAACGTACCGCACGATAAACTTTGCCTTGATTAACAAATTCAGCCGCCAAAATCTCGCCCTCTTCCCCATCATAAATAATACTAAATTGATCGCCCGATTGAAGATCACGATCAAAATCAATATCCCATTGAAATATTTGGAGAAGCTGATCAAGCAGGTGATTTGATAAATCGGCTTGTTGTAGAGCATTTGACAGAGAAGTATTGACTTGACAGTGAACAGCTACATTTTCGCTATGCGTACCAATTTTCCTCTTATCACAATCCACTTTCTTAGGCGAGGCGTGAGATAAGTTGACTTTTTTGAGCAAAGCGACAGGCACTTGGGTAACGACGGGAGCCTTTGTCTCTACTGAGATTGAGGCATTGGAGCTATTCAACCACCATAGCAACTGCAACGCCGTCAATAGGCTGCTTACCATCAAAAGGCTAGGCGTTACCCAACGGCTAGAACGTGCTTTTGGACGTAAACGATGTTCAATGTTAAAATCATATCCCACTGCCAGTGTGGGACGACGAGATGAACCCGACAAAGAATGTACTATCACAGATGATAAAGAACGACGTGACTCAAACACATAATTTATGTGTCTTGGGGAGTCTGTGAGATGATTCAGTCTTCTGAATAATTGCATGTTATTTATGATCCTTTAGTTCCCCCTGATGAAGGTATGGGACATATTTATCAAGCTAAAGTTTAATTCTAAAATTAAAAACAATAACTTAATTTAACACTTTCTTCACTTCACAAAGGCATTGGCTCGTCGCCTTTAGCATCAATAAAATAACTTGCTTAAAATTAAGAGTCAAGAAATTAATAAAAAAAAGGTGTCAATAAAAGTAGTTACGAAACTAACTTCATAACATTTATTACTATACAAAGTTAATCTGTTTTCTTAAATATATTGTATAATAATTTATTTTTAAAGTGATTTAAGACCTACGGGGTATCCCAAACCCCGCAGGTCAATGAATCCCACGACCCCGTAGGTCTATCGTGACAGTTATTTAAGACATGGTCAATGAATCCCACGACCTGCGGGGTTTTGGCAACCCCGTAGGTCTATCGTGAATTTAAGACAGCCGGGTTTTGCCAACCCCGTAGGTCTGTCGTGACAGTTGAATTATGTTAAAATAAAACCAACATATTTTATATGAGGCTATATATGACAGAGGCACTAACTCAAATCAAACAAGGTACTCACGAAATCCTACTAGAGGACGAATTACGCACAAAATTAAAAAGCGGCAAACCCCTACGCATCAAGGCGGGCTTTGATCCGACGGCACAAGATTTGCATTTAGGACACACAGTGCTGCTGAATAAACTGCGTCAATTCCAAAATTTAGGACACACGATTTTATTTTTAATTGGTGATTTTACAGGCATGATTGGCGATCCAACGGGCAAAAATATTACCCGTCAACCACTCTCAAAAGAAGAAGTGTTAGAAAATGCTCGCACATATCAGGCGCAAATTTACAAAATCCTCAATCCAGACACCACAAAAATTTGTTTTAACTCCGACTGGATGAACAAAATGGATGCCGGCGAACTGATTAAACTCGCGGCTAAACACACCGTTGCACGCATGTTAGAGCGCGACGACTTTCACAAACGTTATAAGAGTGGACAAGCCATAGCCATTCACGAATTTCTATATCCCCTGATACAAGGCTATGACTCAGTCATGCTAGAGGCGGATGTCGAATTGGGCGGGACAGATCAAAAATTTAATCTGCTAGTCGGACGAGAATTGCAAAAACACTATGGGCAAACGCCACAAGTGGTACTGACTATGCCGATTTTGGAAGGCTTAGACGGAATACAAAAAATGTCTAAATCCTTAAAAAATTACATCGGCATTGACGAGCCATCAGACGAAATGTTTGGCAAAATCATGTCGATTTCTGACACACTGATGTGGCGTTACATTGACTTACTGAGTTTTAAAGCCCCGGCGCAAATTCAGCAATGGAAAAAATCGGTTGATGAAGGAGCAAATCCGCGTGATATTAAAGTAGAATTTGCACAAGAGATTATCCAGCGTTTTCATAGCCGTGCCGCAGCACAACAAGCTTATGAAAAATTTGTAGCCCGCTTTAAGCGAGGAGAAATGCCAAAAGATATACCAGAAGTGACATTAACGACAGAAACGGGCGACATACCAATAGCCGCTTTGCTCAAACAAGCAAATCTGACACCAAGCACCTCAGAAGCAATGCGTATGATCAAACAAGGTGCTGTCAGAATTGACGGAGAACGAATCAGCGATCGAGCCCTAAAAATGCCAATCGCTTCAAACCATATTTATCAAGTTGGCAAACGCCGCTTTGCGCGTGTCATTATAACTGATAACTGATAACTGATAACTGAACATGCAAGCATTTACAACTTTGACGGGTTTGGTGGTACCGTTGGATCGTGCTAACGTCGATACCGACGCCATCATTCCCAAACAATTTTTAAAATCCATTCAACGTACCGGGTTTGGACCCAACTTATTTGATGAATGGCGTTATTTAGATCATGGCGAACCCGGGCAAGATTGCACCAATCGTCCGTTAAATCATGACTTTGTCCTAAATCAGGCCCGTTATCAGGGTGGCCAAATTTTACTGACACGGCGCAATTTTGGTTGTGGCTCTAGCCGTGAACATGCCCCTTGGGCTTTGCTTGACTATGGTTTTCGCGCCATTATAGCACCCAGTTTTGCCGATATTTTTTATAACAACTGCCTAAAAAATGGTATATTACCCATTGTATTAGAGGAACAAACAGTTGAGACTTTATTTCAACCAGTAGAAGCAAGCCCGGGTTACTCGCTCACGATTGATTTAGCGGCACAAACGGTAACCACCCAAGCGGGGGAGCATTTAACATTTACCATAAATGCCAACGATAAATATCGTTTGCACAATGGCTTAGATGACATAAGCTTGACTTTGCAACAGGCAGACGAGATTGTTGCTTATGAAAACAGGCGTAAACAAAAAGCACCTTGGCTTTTTCAGTGAACAGTTGATTTAAGACCTGCGGGGTTGGCAAAACCCCGCAGGTCGAACGCAATGCCATTAAGTTAAGGAGAATGGTAAGTTCGTAGTAGGCGATTTATCGCCTATTTGCAGGTCTGGTGAAGTGATAACTGACAACTTGATAACTGAAATGAGTAAAACTATTGCAATACTACCCGGTGACGGTATCGGCCCTGAAATTATCATTGAAGCCGTCAAATTATTGGAAACCTTAAAAATATTATTTAACCTGGAAATACAATTGGAAGAAGGTTTAGTCGGCGGAGCCGCGATTGATGCCACCGGGCAACCCTTGCCCGCCGAAACCCTAGAACTGGTTAAAAAAGCAGATGCCGTCTTATTGGGTGCCGTCGGAGGCCCAAAATGGGAAACGCTGGATATAGCCATTCGTCCAGAAAAAGGCCTACTAGGCTTGCGCTCAGAACTCCAACTATTTGCCAATTTAAGACCCGCCCGACTATTTCCCGAATTGGCTAACGCCTCAACGCTCAAGCCAGAAGTGGTAGAAGGGCTAGACATTCTCATCGTGCGCGAATTGACAGGCGGCATCTATTTTGGGCAACCGCGTGGTATTCGTACCCTCGACAATGGAGAGCAGCAAGGCTTTAACACCCTCGTTTACAATGAAAGTGAAATTGAACGAATTGCGCGAATCGCCTTTGAAAGTGCAGAAAAGCGGCAAAAACGTCTCTGTTCCGTTGACAAAGCGAATGTGCTAGAAGCCACAGAATTATGGCGAAAAGTCGTCACGCGAGTCAGCAAAGACTACCCCCAAGTTCAACTCACTCACATGTACGTGGACAATGCCGCCATGCAACTGGTACGTGCCCCCAAACAATTTGATGTCATTGTGACAACCAACATGTTTGGCGATATTTTATCCGATTTAGCCTCCCAACTGACGGGATCCATTGGCATGTTGCCCTCCGCCTCCTTAGATGCCAACAACAAAGGCATGTATGAACCAATACATGGCTCCGCCCCCGATATTGCAGGACAAAACATCGCCAATCCGCTGGCAACGATTTTATCAGTAGCGATGATGTTACGCTACAGCTTAAACCAACCAGAATTAGCCACCACAGTTGAAAATGCGGTCAGTCAGGTATTACGCAAAGGTTTGCGTACCAAAGATATTGAAGGAGCACTGAGTACCCGCGAAATGGGTGAAGCGGTGGTGGTGGCAGTGATAGAAGCACAGGGAGAAGGAAAGGAATTACCAATCCAATCACAAAAAAGGGAACAACCCCAACGTCATATTTTTAGTTCGCGATTTTCTGAGGAACGAGCCAAGAGGAGCGAACTAAGGAGAAAGGAAAGCAAACCAAAGGAAAATGACCAATTGCAAAATAAGTTGCAAAAAAAGGATTTACCCCGTGTTGAGGTTTTTGGAACGCGATTTTCTGTTGATAAATAGCAATTAATGTAATGGAGTAATGAAAAAAAATGAGTCGTTTGTTCGATGTCGCAGTAGTAGGCGCAACCGGTGCAGTTGGTGAAACCATGATATCCATTCTGGAAGAACGCAATTTTCCAGTAGATAACTTATATCCCTTAGCCAGCCACCGCTCAGCTGGTCAGCGGATAGAATTCAAAGGCAAATACCTAGTTGTTGGTGAATTAGAAAAATTTGACTTTTCCAAAGTACAAATTGGCCTGTTTTCACCGGGCGCCTCAGTCTCAGCGATTCATGCCCCGCGTGCCGGAGAAGCCGGCTGCGTGGTTGTGGACAATACTTCACAATTTCGCCAAGACAAGGATATTCCCCTCGTCGTGCCAGAAGTCAACCCAAATGCCATAGCACAGTATAAATCGCGCAATATCATCGCCAATCCCAATTGCTCCACCATACAAATGCTGGTTGCCCTCAAACCCATTTATGACGCAGTTGGAATTGAACGGATTAACGTAGCGACTTATCAGGCAGTCTCCGGCACTGGTAAAAATGCCATCGAAGAACTCGCCAGCCAAACGGCGGCACTGCTCAATGGCAAACCCATTACGCCCAAAGTTTATCCCAAACAAATCGCTTTTAATGTCTTGCCACACATTGATAAATTCATGGAAAATGGCTATACCAAGGAAGAAATGAAAATGGTGTGGGAAACAAAAAAAATTTTTGAGGATGACTCAATTTTAGTCAATCCGACGACAGTACGTGTCCCCGTCTTTTATGGACACTCCGAAGCGGTGCATATTGAAACCCGCGAAAAAATCAGCGTCGAACAAACACGCGAATTGTTGAAAAATGCCCCCGGTGTCGTTTTGATGGATGAGCGTCAGGACGGCGGTTATCCTACCGCAGTCACCGAAGCCGTTGATAAAGACCCTGTTTTTGTGGGTAGAATACGCCAAGATATTTCTCATCCGCGCGGACTCAACCTCTGGGTGGTTTCTGATAACATTCGCAAAGGGGCAGCCCTGAACAGTATTCAAATTGCCGAAATTTTGGTAAAAGACTACCTATAGTCATACGTCCAAGACCCTTCCGAGGCAAGCCTTGGACTCCTATTTTCTGAAATACTATAACATCCTGCCACCTATATACGGCGTAGTGCTAAGATTAGGTGGCAACTTATCCAAGGAAAACGTAATAATGCGTCAACTGACAAAGATCCTTGCCTTGATAGGCACCCTCGTCACGCTAGATGTTCATGCACTAGGGCTGAGTCATATCCAGCTCGACTCAAAACTCAATGAACCTTTAAATGCTAAAATAGCTCTTACCTCCATTCCCAAAGGTAGTCTATCTAGTCTCAAAGTGGGCATCGCCTCTGCGAATGCTTTCCAACGCGCCGGCTTAGAACGTCCCCATTTGCTGACGACCTTAGAGTTTACAGTCCAACCGACCAGCAAAACTGAAGCCGTTGTTCACCTAAACACCCAAGAACCTCTAAAAGAACCTTTTCTCAACTTTATAGTTGAAGTGACTTGGTCAAGCGGGCGACTTTTGCGCGAATATACAGTCTTGTTGGACCCACCTTTGTATAAGAAGCAGCCACATATGACCCCCTTGCCCCCCACCTCACCGGCTCAAAAGATGCCAGCCACGACTGGGCAAGAAACGTCAAATGTCGAGGAGGACTTTTATACCATCGTTCAAAATGACACCTTATGGAGGATCGCTGAAAAAACCCGTCCAAATGGCGTATCCATACAGCGACATATGAACAATATTTACAATGCAAATCCAGAAGCATTTGTCAATAAAAATATGGCTTTGATCAAGACCGGGAAAGTCATACGCATACCCGGCTGGACAAATACAGAGAGAGGCACTCCAACAGCCCCTGCCGATAGTGGAACATCGCGCCTAATTATTACTACGCCAGAACCGACTGGCCAAACCGAGATAGAGAGCAACACGGCACCAGTTGAACCGCTAGAGAACGAAACCACGGAAGACAATGTGAGTCTTTCGTCTGAAAACCAGCCTCTAACAACAGAACAGGATAGGACTAATGATTTGGTTGTTACCATCAAAAAGCAGTTGGATGAGCAAAATAAGATGTTGACGCTTCAGAACCAGCAACTGGCTGAGTTACAAGCCCAACTAGAAAAGCAAAGACAAGAAAACCAGCAGTTCAAAGAGGAACTCGTCAATAGAGCAAGCTCAGCGGACAAGACTCAAGTAGCGGTGCCCACGGAACAGGCTCCAGAACAAGAGCTTACCAGTTCTTCACCTGACAAGACTCAAGTGCCAACGTCGCCTCTGGACATTGCAGAAGCCGCAGAGTTAAAAAACCGACTTCAAACTCAGATGGCTCAAAAGCTGCAAGAAGACGATGGACTCAAAGAGCAACTAAGCAATTCAAAAAGCTCTCCAGAAGAACTGGCAGAGAGTGCAGAACCCAGTTTCATCGCCTCCAGCAATGACTGGGTAAAGCAGCAAGTGCCAGGCGGTTGGATAACCATACTAGGTAGTGTTGCGCTCTTATTATTCATCCTGATCCTGATTTTATTGAGAGGGCTCAGTCATAAATCAACGGAGGATAAATTTGCCTCAAAAACGAAAGAAGACGGGCATCAGGACGACGAAGCGTATGACCAATTCATGGGAGAAGAAATTAACCGTTATGATGATATCGATCCTGCTTATGATAAAAACTTACACGAAAAAGTCAAAGAGTACATGGATCAGAAGAGTTTCGTTCAAGCAGAAAAGTTGGTGTTCTCTGCTATTGAGCAATACCCACGTCATCATGAATATCGTTTAACATTGCTAGAAATTTACGCGGCTGCGAAGGAAGTCGATAAATTCGAGAAACAAGCCAAGCGGTTGCATGATGCGGTAGGCGGACAAGGGCCTTTATGGGAAAAAGCCTTAGAACTATGGCAAGATTTATCCCCCGGTCAAGAATTATTCTCGCAAGAGAGGGCGGAAATAACGGCAGCCGCTATGGGTGTTGGTGCTGTTGGAGTTGCCGCTGCTACCTTAGGAGGAGATGAAACGCCAAATGAGAGGCTCGTGATACCCTCTAGTGACTCTGAAGACGAACTTCTGTTCACCACAGAAGAAGAACTGAACGATGAAGTCAATTTGTCCGATGAATTAAAAGGAGTCGATGCCTATTCCGGTGTCAATACTGCCGAACCCAGTGAAGACAGTGCTGAAACTGACTCTTCTGATTTAGATCGACAATCGCTAGACGGTGATGAAGATAGCAGTGCTGTGGCGTTCTCCCTTGATGATGATTGGTCGCCAGAAGACAGTGGTGAAGAGGGCAGCGTGCCTGAATTGTCATCGCTAGAGCTAGACGATGAGTTGCCGTCAGAGACTGGTGAAGAGGGTAGCGTACCTGAATTGTCATCGCTAGAGCTAGACGAAGACTTGCCGTCAGAGACTGGTAAAGAGGGCAGCGTGCCTGAATTGTCATCGCTAGAGCTAGACGATGAGTTGCCGTCAGAGACTGGTGAAGAGGGTAGCGTACCTGAATTGTCATCGCTAGAGCTAGACGAAGACTTGCCGTCAGAGACTGGTAAAGAGGGTAGCGTACCTGAATTGTCATCGCTAGAGCTAGACGAAGACTTGCCGTCAGAGACTGGTGAAGAGGGCAGCGCGGCTGAGGAGTTGTCATCGCTAGAGCTAGACGAAGACTTGCCGTCA
>JBDLJY010000250.1:0-9577 GCA_039714115.1 Pseudomonadota bacterium
TTTTTTTGACGTAGCTGCTCAGTTAAAAATCAGATTTTTTGAAAAAATAGGATTTTTTTTGACGTAGCTGCTCAGTTAAAAATCAGATTTTGACGTAGCTGCTCCAATAAAATCAATCAGCACAGTAGGGTGGGCTGTAGGGGCGGGCAACCACAAGGGATTGCCCCTACTATGGTTGCCCTTTTTGCCCACCTGTCGGGGCTATCTATCCTCTCGCCGATATTCCCCTTCTATTGTTTCAGAGCGCCTTGGACCTTGTGACACCTCATGCGGCTGGAGAACTTGGATCTGTTTACTCATCCAATAAACCAAATACCGACGCAAGACAGGGATTAAGCAGACAAATCCCACAGCGTCAGTGAAAAAGCCGGGAGTCAGTAGCAAAGCCCCACCTATCAAGATTAAAATGCCCTCTAATAAAGCAAAAGCGGGGACTTGTCCCTGCTGCAAAGTTTCCTGCATTTTTTGCAATGTAGCTAGTCCTTGAGCGCGTAATAGATGTGTACCTGTAATGGCAGTCAAAATGACTAGCAAAACTGTAGGCCAAACCCCAATAAAACTACCCACAGTGATAAGTAAGTAAATTTCAATAATAGGGACAATAATAAATAATAATAGTAGTCGTTGAAATAAATTCATTATAATGATATATATAAGGTTAAGTGAAAGTGGTTAAGTTTAACATTTTATGGCGTTTATGGAAAATAAAATGGATTATCAGTTACTTATAACAAGCTGCCCCGATTCAGCGGTGGCGGATAAGTTGGCGCATACGCTGTTGGAAAGTCATTTGGCAGCCTGTGTCAATATATTGCCTAATATTCAGTCTGTTTATGAATGGAAAGGCGAAATTATCAATGATGCTGAGGTGTTATTATTTATCAAGACGCGCCGTGAGCATTATGCCGCAATAGAACAAGTGTTGTTAAAACAACACCCTTATGAAGTGCCAGAGTTGATTGCACTTTCCATAGAAACTGGATTGCCGAGTTATTTGGCATGGCTGGATAAGGTTGTCGCATAGGATAAGATATCAAGATATGAAACACACACTATTAATAATATTATGGCTATCTGCATGGCATTGTAGTGCAGAAGTGACTTTACCTAGCCAAGATTTTCCCCTTGGGAGTGCGAGCAATTTTTCTCCGCTTGATAATGATACAAGCTCCCCCTTTGAAAAAGGAGGGATTTCTGAAATTCTCCCCCCAGACATTGCATTCGTATTTTCAGCCGAGATGGAAAGTCCCACCCTATTAGTGGCTCGTTGGCAAATTGCGGAAGGTTATTATCTGTACCGCAATCAAATTCAATTTGCCCTCAAAGGTGGCGGCGTACTAGGCGAGCCGCAATTTCCGCCGGGTGAAATTAAGGATGATGTTAAATATGGTCGTGTCGAAGTTTATAAGCATCAGTTGGAAATAAAACTGCCCGTTCTCGATAGCTTAGACACACTGCTCCTAGAAACGTCTTATCAAGGTTGTGCCGATGGCAGGATTTGTTATCCGCCCATCCAAAAAACCACAAATTTGGCAGTCACATCAACGCCAGCCCTTTGGAAAGATGCCGACGAATTTCTCCAGGTTGATGAGGCATTTGTGTTTTCAGCGGAATTTCCTTCGCCGTCTTATTTAGTCCTCAGATGGAAAATAGCTGAGGGTTATTATTTGTATCGGGATAAGTTGACTTTTTCCTTACAAGGCGATGGAGAATTAGGTACAGCACAATTGCCACCGAGTATTCTTGAAAAAGATCCACTGTTTGGTGATGTCCAAATCTATCAGCAGCCATTACTTGAAATAACCGTGCCCATCGAAACGGAAGGGCTACAAGCGGTGACATTGAGTGTTAATTATCAAGGTTGTGCTGTCGCGGGTTTATGCTACCCACCGACAACGAAAGTGGTAGATTTACAGCTTGGGAAGAGCAGCGCGATGTCAGAGCAAGATCAGCTTGCTAATTTATTGGCCAATGCTAATGTATTATACACCCTCATAGTGTTTTTCGGTTTAGGATTATTATTATCTTTGACTCCGTGCGTTTTTCCGATGATTCCGATATTGTCCAGTATCATCGTCGGGCAAGGTGAACAAATCACCATTTATAGATCCTTTATAATGTCATTAGTCTATGTATTAGCAATGGCGTTAACCTACGCGATTGCCGGCGTGTTGACGGGCTTACTGGGAGAGAATTTACAAGCCGCCTTCCAAAATCCTTGGATATTGGTTAGTTTTGCCCTAGTGTTTATTGTCTTATCTTTATCCATGTTTGGCTTTTATGAATTGCAAATACCAAACGCCTTACAAACCAAGCTCACTCACTTAAGCAATCGCCAACAAGGTGGCACCTTGATAGGTGTAGCAATCATGGGCATATTGTCGGCACTGATTGTTGGGCCATGTGTTGCCGCCCCCTTGGTAGGCGCACTGGTTTATATCGCTCAAACAGGCGACGCAGTGTTGGGAGGATTAGCTTTATTTGTCATGAGCCTTGGGATGGGCATACCATTAATTATAATAGGTATTTCCGCAGGTCACTTTTTGCCCAAAGCGGGGGGATGGATGGATAGCGTCAAAGCAGTTTTTGGAGTGATGTTACTAGCAGTAGCGATTTGGATGCTTGAAAGGATTATACCCGGACAAGTAACAATGTTATTATGGGCCACCTTATTAATAGTATCGGCAGTGTATATGGGCGCCTTGGATAAGCTCAGTACAGGTATGTCTGGTTGGCATAAATTGTGGAAAGGAGTGGGATTGATTTTATTAGTGTATGGAGTCTTATTAATGATTGGAGCAGCCAGTGGAAATATGAATCCCTTACAACCTTTGCATAATCTCAGTGTCAGCGAGACAGCGTCTCAGGCAACACCACAGTTTAAACCCATCAAAGGAGTGAGCGGATTGGAACGAGAATTAGCAGCGGCTCCGAACAAACGAGTGATGTTGGATTTTTCAGCGGAATGGTGTATTTCTTGTAAGGAGATGGAACATTTCACGTTTAGCGATGCTAGAGTGCAGGAAGCCCTTGCACATTTTGTACTATTGCAAGCTGATGTCACGCCTAATGATGAACAAGATAAAGCATTGTATAAACGCTTTGGGATTTTTGGGCCACCGGCGATTATATTTTTTGATACAAATGGGCAAGAACAGCGTAGTTACCGCGTAGTAGGATTTATGCCAGCCGATGAATTTCTCCAACACCTGAAAAAGGTTATTCAACAATGATGAAATTAGCACATTTGATTTTGTTAACGCTATGCCTCGTAGCTTGCGATTTTCAGCAACCGGCAGAACCGGAGCATCTGCGCCGCCCGGATTTTAACCTCCCAGATTTGCAGGGTAAAATCCATGCTAATTCTGAATGGGATGGTAAGGTTGTTATTGTCAATTTTTGGGCGACTTGGTGTCCGCCCTGTCTCAAAGAAATACCCATGTTTATCAAATTGCAGGAAAAGTATGCAGAGCGCGGCTTACAATTGGTAGGTATTGCAATAGACAATCTTCATGCAGTGCAAAGTATTGTCGATCAAATGGGCATTAATTATCCAATTTTAGTGGGAGATCAAAAAGCCATTAACATATCCAGAAGTTTTGGCAACAATCTCGGAGCATTGCCATTTACAGCAATTGTTGATAGTCAGGGGTATATTGTTTTGCAGGAGATTGGCGAAATGCGTCTGGAAAATACGGAACAAGCGATTTTGCCATTGTTTTCAGTAGAAAGCCTTTAAAGTCGTATAGCACTCTGGTATTTAGGAGTCCAAGATTTATCTTGGACTTCTTGCCACAATGCCATTTAGCAGAGACAAAACTGAATCAATAATCCCTGTAGTTAAAATTGTGAACCAAATATGACAGAAAAAACTTATCAAAGGAACTATGCAAATTTAGATTTTCCCCTAAACATCTATGCCCACAGTCTCTACTTGCAAGAAGGCAATGTCGACTACTTACACTATGGCTTATTTAAAAAAGGAGAATCAATACCTCATACCTCAGCGCGTGAAGTTCAACAACGCGCCACCGACTTCTTGTTAGCCCGCTTACCTCCACCCCCTTGCCGTATTTTAGAAATCGGTATCGGCTTAGGCACAACCGCATTAGAACTAGCACAGCGCGGCTATACTGTCACAGGTATCAGTCCCGATCCCCAACAAATTGCTCTCACTCAACAGCGCGTTAAAGAGAGTGTCACCTTAAAATGTATCACTTTGGAAGCGTTTTCTGCGCCCGCTGAAAGCTACGATATCATCTTATTGCAAGAATCTGCACAATATATACAATCCTTAGCACTTTTTAACAAAGCCTACAGCTTATTGGCAGAACCGGGTTTCATATTGATAGCTGATGAAATAAGTTTACGGCGCACCCCAACATCTGTTGCCAGTTTACCCTTGTTGACTTATACACTTGCCCAAGCGCAACGCTGTGGCTTTGAGCTGACTGAACAAGTAGATTTATCCGCACAGGCAGCACCCTTTGTAGACTATTTGCTTCGGGTGATAGAAAAACATCGTGCAACTTTGTTGGCAGACTTAGATTTAAAGCAGGCAGTATTAGATGATTTATTAAGCGTTTTACGTGAATATCAACAAAAATACCGTGAGAGTCATTATGGCTATGTCTTATTAAAGTTTGCGAAAACCAAAGCGCCGCGCTGGAAAATAACCAGTGTTACTCCACAAGATAAAGAACCTATCAGAGCCTTATTTAGCCAAGTCTTTGCACCCGAACAAATGAGTGATGCCCACTGGGAATGGAAATATGGGCAAGAACGTGGGCTAGGCATTGCCGCGTGGCATAACGGCAAGATGGTAGCGCATTATGGCGCAATAATACGTGAAATCCACTATTTTGGACAGCCCAAGCTCGCCATACAAATTGCCGATGTGATGGTATCGGCTAAAGAGCGTAGCAAGTTCACACGGCGCGGCGCATTTTTTTTAACAGCAGCCACCTTTCCAGAATGCTATGTTGGCTATGGAGCGCGGTTTTGGTTAGGCTACGGCTTTCCCAATCAGCGTGCCATGAAGATTGCACAACATTTAGGCTTATATGCACCAGTGGGAAAGATGATCGAACTGCGTTGGCACTCAAGCACAGCCAAACCCCATTTGTGGACACGCATTCGCCATTTACAGCCACAGCACTTAGAAAAAAATAAAATAATTATCAATACATTATGGAAAAAAATGGCCGCCAGCCTGCAACAAGCGTTAGTGGGAGTGCGCGACTGGAACTATGTGCAACATCGCTATCTCTCACATCCGCACAAACAGTATGAACTACTTTTAGTGAGTAAACGTTTTAGTGGACAAGCACTAGGTGTCGTCGTGATCCATCGTCAAGATGAAACCTGTAGGATTATGGACATTATATGTGACTTAAAGCATCTGCCAGAAATTATCAAGCAAGTGCGACGTATGGCGGAGATCTGCGGTATGAAGCAAGTGATTCTATGGATAACAGAAAATTTTGCGACTGCCTTTCCTAAGGCAGAACAACATGACTTAGATATTCAAATTCCTCACAGTATCTGGTGTCAAGGAGTTCCACCAGAAGACATTGACGGGCATTGGTGGTTAATGAGCGGAGATACTGATTTTTTGTAATAAGTCTTGGGCGACGTTTGTATTGTATAGTGTTTGCAAATCTGCTAAACTGCGCCCACTGTACCATAAAAATTCCTCACAGTATCCGGTGTCAAGGAGTCCCACCAGAATAAAATAAATTGAGGGGCATTGGTTTGATTTTTTATAGGGGAGAATTTTAATGAAGGTCATCATAGAAATTGAGAATGATGAGGATGTGAAGCGGGTTGAAAGATTTTTAAAATTTTTACAACCCTCTATAACCAAACATTATTTGGATAAAGCCAATAAAGTCAAAGACTTTATTGAATTTATAGATGAAGAGGCCACCCGAGTAGATAAAGTTATTATCCCTAGCAGAGAAGAAAGAAATGCAAGATAAAGTGTTTTTTGACACCAATTTATGGATTTACTTATTTCTGACTTCTTCATTAAAAAATGAAGATAGAAAAAAAAGAAAGCTGGTTAAAACCTTGATAACAAATCACCCTAACATAGTGGTATCAAATCAAGTTCTCAATGAGATTTCAAACGTATTGTTGAAAAAGTATCAAATTGACCACAGTCGAGTCGAGATATACTTGAAAAAATTATTGAATATAGTTGAACTTCACCTGTTAGATGAACTCAATACTTTTGATGCATTAACGCTTATAAGCCAATATAATTTATCCTTTTATGATGCTCTAATCGTTTCTGCTGCAATAGATGCCAATTGTAGTGTCTTATTTTCTGAGGATATGCAAGATGGATTGAAAATTGAAGATAAGTTAGAAATTGTCAATCCATTTTAAAAATTGGAAGCATATGAGCAAGCGTAGGGTCAATGCCATTAAGTTAAGCTTTTTTTGTGGTTTATCATAATGTGTTTTTGTTGCCCACCTGCCTCGAAACGGTGGGCAACAAAAAGACGTGGTGGGTTACGAAAGAACGTTAGGGTTTATCATACTGGCATTGATTGTAAAGCACCTCCATCTCCATTCTCTTAATCCAATACTTTCGCCAAATAGCTCACGCTACAACGGGAGAAATCAATGCGGCATATTTCCCAATGCGAATGCCTCACGTTTGTCATTTCGACATTAGGAGAAATCTGGTTGTTGACGTTTTAAGATTTCTCCTAAGGTCGAAATGACAGTTTATCTTTTTGCCATTTATATTCATTATGCCTTTAATTAAAGATATAGAATATTGGTTAGCATTAGCTCATGTTCCTTTATTTCCTATTAATTTTCTACGCTTAATTCAATATTATCGTAATCCGCGTGCCGTTTTTGAAGCCAAACAGTGGCATCCTAATTGTTATGAGCCCCACCCTTATTATTTGTAAAAGGAAATTATAAATATCAATAAATTATGGAAAAAAATGGCCTGCAACAAGCGTTAGTGGGAGTGCCTCACAGCGGAGATACGGATTTTTTGTAAAAAGTGTGCAAGGTACGCCTTGCACTCATGAAAAAATTCCCACCGCTAACCCGGCACCCTTTTGCAAGTTTCCAAAAATATATTTAGGATAATGGTGTAAGGACAGCGAATGATCACCTCCAGTCTTTTATTCGTTGTACTCCGTTATTATTTATTCAACTGTTCAATTCTAGCCCCATTAATACCGGTAAGTTGTGCAATTTGTTCAGTAGAAAACCCCTGTTGTAGCATCTTAGAGGCAATCTGTTCAGCTTGACTCAACTTGAGTTCATCTGGCACCGCTACACGACTAGGGGTTTCAAACTTAGTCGGAATGATATGAGTATAGATTTGTTTGCCTTGAATAATTTCTTCGGAATACAGTTGGTCTGGATGTTGATTGCTGAACACCACATAATAGCCTTCATTTAGGGCTTCTGAGTTTAAATATTCCACCAATTGTCCTTTGCCCTGTTGAAAATAATAATGATTAACAAAGCGTTTCGTTTCAATGATATATCTTTGCTGGTTGTGCCAGATGAGAATATCGGTTCGTCCGCGACCAGAAGGAACTTCCACAAATGTCTCTCCTCCAAGACATTGAATAAAAAAGTTGATAAAACCATCTAAAGAATAATGCCAAGCCGCTTCTTTCAAATGTTCCGTGTCAAACGCTCGAAAACCTCGCCGGCGGATATAAGCCCGGTATTCGTGGAGCAATTCATTGATATTCAAGTGCATATCTGGAGTTAGATATTTGTTGACCGTGTCCGAAGGAGAGTTGAGATAATATTGACTTTCACCATTGATTAACGGACGGAACGCAGTGATTAGTACCTTTTTATACAGTGGTACCATGATATCCGTATTTCCATTATCCTTGTCAATCACACCGTTAGCGTAGAGCCAAGCTAAATCAGGATCGTGGATCGAGAACGAAAGCGGTTCTTCATTAAATAACAATCTTAACATAAAAGCTCTTTTTTCGCGGGCTTTTTGAACAATATTGATGATATTTTTGTCAAAGCGTTCGGTCAAAAAGTGATGTTGGGCTTGATAATAATGTTCAATGGTTACTGGTTGACTCCGATTGGTCACCAATTTTTCCACCAAATATGAACATAAAGCACAGACTAGTCCCGGTTGCCCCTTAGTATTGTCATAAATGGCTTGTATCGCTTGGTCAGTAAATGATTGCTGAGATTCGGCGAAATACTGTTGGAGCAGTGAGCGGACTTCCGCAACGGTGAAGTACGGCAGTTGCATTTCCTCCGCAATATTAAATGGTGAAGCGGAAGACAATACGAGTTCGGCAACGGTAGTCACTCCCACTAAGATTAGAGAATGTAGGCTATAAGACTCTTTCTGATGATAGATTTTCCGGAAAGTATGCATAAGTTCATTTAAGACAGCATCCGGCAAACCTTCAAATTCGTCAATCACTAACACAATAGGTTTAGATTGCGGCTGCTCAAAAAAATGAGTGAGACTAATTGGATCTCTAATAGTTATTTCTGCCGGAATGCCTTGTTTAGCCAGTTCACGCCGCAGTTCATGGTTTAATTCTTGATAAAAGTCATTTTTGGAAACGGTTTTTAAGTTTTCCAAGCTAATCCAAATAGGCGTATAAGAGTCGGTTAATTTCCGCAATAGTTGTTGAAAAAAAGTTGTTTTACCGGCTTGTCTCGGGGCAAACAAGGTAAAATAGCGTCCTTTGGCGACTTTGGCTTGACCTTCAGCTATTAATGCCTCACGTATGACGGTATAATGTTGGCTCGGATCACAGGGACCACAGGTGTTAAATTCACGCATGTTAATTACCTCATTGAAAAATAACTATGGAAATATTATATCACACAAAGCTAGGGGCAGTTAATTGTTGGACAGATTTTGACCAAGCATTACTAGATGGGCTACATAATGCCTTTAATTAAAGATATAGAATATTGGTTAGCATTAGCTCATCATCCTTTATTTCCTATTAATTTTCTACGCTTAATTCAATATTATGGTAATCCGCGTGCCGTTTTTGAAGCTAAACAGTGGCATCCTAATTGGAGTGCAGTAGAAAAGGATATGTTATGGCTAGATCAAAAAAATCATCATGTCTTAACTTTATTTGACTTAAATTATCCATTTATGTTAGCTCAAATTTATGATCCCCCACCTTTATTATTTGTCAAAGGAGATTATAAAATATTGAATAATATTCAATTGGCAATTATAGGCACACGGCGAGCCAGCCGCTTTGCTAGACAAATTTCTTGGCAATTTGCTAAAGCTTTATCTGAGTATGGTTTTACTATAACTAATGGCTTAAGTTTAGGTATTGAAATGGCAAGTCATCAAGGGGCATTGGCTGGCTCAGGTAAAACTATTGGGGTAGCTTTTCAAGGTTTGGAGCATGTTAAAAATACAAATTGTACCACCTTAGTTTCAGAAATTTCTCCTTATAATAAAATGGCTATTACTGCTGAAACTTTTAAGCGTCGTAGTCGTATCATAAGTGGTTTAAGTGTCGGAGTTTTAGTTATAGAAGCACCTGACAAGAGTAACGCCCTGTATTCAGTATAT
>JBDLJY010000251.1:0-9509 GCA_039714115.1 Pseudomonadota bacterium
CATGACAAGACGGCTCTGCTTTTGGACTTCCATAAGCAACCAGCTTGGTTGAAGCAGGAACCGAACCATGGTGATGTTTGTCCATAAATCGGAGAACGGTTGACTTAGCCTTACCAACAGCTATGTTTACAGAGCCCTGTTGTATCAGAATTAGAAACCTGACTTGTGGAGCATCAGGGACAACCTATATATCAGCCTAACGTAGCCATTATTAAAACCAGTAGACTTTCAGCACCTAAAGAATGCTACAGAAAATCACTTAAAATTAGGCTGAGTCTAATCAATAAGGCACTCATAAAGTCTCCTTTACAAGCCACTAAGTCTTTAGCTTAGTGGTATATTGACTGAGGTCTTAATAAGCATTCTTACCCACAAACCCCTTAAAAATTGTCAAAAAAACGATCTTAACATCAAGCCACAAGGACCAATTTTCTATATAAAAAAGATCATAATCAATACGATTCTTCATTTTTTCTAGCGTATCGGTTTTCCCTCGAAAACCGTTGATCTGCGCCCAACCTGTGATGCCCGGCTTGACCACATGGCGTAACATATATCTATGAATAAGATGTCGATATTGCTCATTATGAACTATGGCATGGGGCCGAGGACCTACCACCGACATTTGCCCTTGAAGTACATTGATAAACTGTGGCAACTCATCCAAAGACGTGCGCCGTAAAAAGCCACCGAATGGTGTCACTCTGTCATCACGGGTTCCAGTAACCTGCGTCACTTCATCATCATCTTCACAGACAGTCATGCTGCGAAACTTCCAAACCCAGATATTTTCTCCACCCAAACCATATCGGCGTTGTTTAAACAAGATAGGCCCAGGCGAGCTCAATTTAACCCCCAACGCAATGAAGATCATTGGCACCGCAATGATGACAAGAATTAACAGGCTCAAAATGACATCTTCCACGCGCTTCAAGAGAGCACTCATCCCCACTAATGGCGTTCCATAAATGCTAACCACCGGCAGCCCTCCGACATCTTGCAAGCGGCTATGAAGTAGTTCAAACACAAATAGATCAGGCACCAGATAAACTATTATGGCACTATCAGCCAACTTTGAGAGGAGTTCTTTTATCTGCGCCTCAGCCTTCATGGGTAGGGTGATATAGACACAATCTATTCTCCCCTTTTTTCTATCCTCCATCAAAGCTTGTAGATTGCCCAGCACCTCTACTGAATCAAACGGGGTTCCGGGCTTCAATTTGTCATCATAAAAACCAACAATAGAAAAACCCATCCATGGGTGGGTGCGGATTGTGTGCGCCAATTTTTTTCCCAAATCATTCGCCCCCACAATGGCAACCCGGCGAGTATTAAATCCGAAATACCGTAGGTTTCTTAATATGAAACGAATCGACTCGCGCCATAACCCAATACCCAGGACTGCCAAGACAAACCAAGTTAACATCACCTGACGTGAATACGCCTCTGAAACCTTACCCACAAAGGCGATCAGTAATAATATTAGCCCCATCCAAAACAAAGTCCAGACCAGACAGCGCAGTTCCGATGAAAAGCTTGTGCTACGCCACGAGGCATACAGTCCATTCATCTCTGCCAAAAAATAAAACACCAACACACCCGCTAGGGCCGCAACGTCCTCCCGTTCTGCCCATTGATAGCCGGATAACCAGACAGATAACCAGAGAGTCCCCACCAATAACCCCGCGTCACTGAAGCGTTGTATAACATCAATGGTGGATTGATGTGTGCGAATAAATCCTATTTGAGACACCTGAATCTCCTCTGTTGTGGTTTATAAACAATGATCATTATTGTCTGCCATGATAGCAGAATTCAAAAAAAAGGCCAGCATTAGTAAATTTAAGGTGGATTACGCGCGTAGCTTACCACCCTACATGATAAGGTTTTTTCCTCTTCAATTGGGTGTCAATTTTATGGCGATAGAGTCATAAAATATAACTGTAGCAGTGGGAATATCCTCCGAGAACGCAGCGGTTCTGCTTAATAAGCATTATTACTCACAAACCCCTTAAAAATTGTCAAAAAAACGATCTTAAGATCAAACCACAAAGACCAATTCTCTATATAATAAAGATCATAATCAATGCGTTTCTCCATTTTTTCTAGCGTATCGGTTTCGCCACGAAAACCGTTGATCTGCGCCCACCCGGTAATACCCGGCTTAACGACATGGCGCAACATATATTTAGGAACACGCAGCCGAAATTCTTCATTAAGTTTGATGGGATGTGGGCGGGGGCCAACCACCGACATTTGCCCTTGAAGCACATTAATAAATTGTGGGAATTCATCCAAAGAGGTACGCCGTAAAAAGGCACCGAATCGGGTTACCCTATTATCATCGCGTCTAGTCTGCTTATACGACGCATCTTCTTCACAAACGGTCATGGTACGAAACTTCCAAACCCAGATATTTTCGCCACCCAAACCATATCGGCGTTGTTTAAACAAGATAGGCCCAGGTGAGCTCAATTTAACCCCCAAGCTAATGATGAGCATGGGTACCGCAATAACGACAAGAATTACCAGCCCCAAAATCACATCTTCCACACGCTTCAACAAACCTCCCAAACCATGTAATGGGGTGCCATAAATACTAATCATCGGCAGCCCCCCAATGTTTTGCCAGCGGCTATGAAGCAGTTCAAACACAAACATATCGGGCACCATATATACGGTGACAGCCGTATCCGCCAAACCTGACAGGAGCTCTTTTATCCGCTTCTCAGCTTTCATGGGTAAGGCGATATAAACCTGATCCAGTCGTCCGTTTTTCCCATCCTCTAGCAAGGATGCCAAGTCGCCCAGCACCGTTACTGAATCCAACTGCGTCTCACGCTTCAACTTGTCATCATAAAAACCCACGACCTCCAGACCCATCCATGAATTGTTGTGAATCGTTTGCATTAATCGTCTTCCCAAGTCACCCGCACCGAAGATGGCAACACGGCGGAGATTAAATCCTAAATACCGTAGGTTTTTTAATAAAATTAAAACCGACCAACGCCATAAGCCAATGGCCGCCGGTGCTAAGACAAACCAAGTTAACATTGCCTGACGTGAATACTCTGTTGAAAGCTTAGTTACAAAGGCGACCAGCAAAAATGCCTGTACCACCCAAAACCAAGTCCATGCAACACACTTCAGTTCATATAAGAAGCTTGTGCCACGCCACGAGGCATACATCCCATTCATCTCAGCCAAGAAATAATACAGCAGCGCACCCCCTAAGGCAGCAACACTGTATTGGTCAGACCATGGATAAACCGTCAACCAAACGGACAGCCAGAGAGTCCCCACTAATAAGCCCACGTCACTGATGCGTTGTAGGATGGCAATGGTGGATTGATGTGAACGAACCAATCCTAGCTCAGACACGGAATATCCTCCATTGTGATTTATAATCAATGACAATTATCATTCCCCATTGTAGCAGGATTCAAAAAAAAAAATAGCCGCGAGGAGTAGAACTATAGGAGTTACCAATTTTTAAATTAATTTTTAAATTCAAAGCATTAAAAATATTTTTTAATGTTTTAACTAACTTAAAAAGTTGGTTTTAAATGTTTGATTTAGCAATTAATTATTTTTTTTCAATGCGTAAGTCCTAAACTATTATTCTTGTTCATTCGCGGCTAATATTTTCAGTCAACTGCATGGTGGTTTCTATCAATTTATGTGCCATAATCAATACTTATAATAACAGAAGATTCACTGCCTTTTTTTTCGGGAAAAGCCGTAGAAGGCGCTATAGGACTTAGTCATTCCGAAAAGGCGCTCTTTTATAAATAAGAGTCGCCTCTGGAAATATCCTGTGAAATTGCCGGTAGGTCAACATAATCGTAGAATCCGATTGTACAAGGCACTCACGATATGTGGGCATTCGTGGGAAGTAGCTGATGTTGAACTTCCAAATGAGCAGTGCTCTGGCAGGGCGTGGAAAATACTGAAAAAACGGATGAATCTGGGTTATTATAATATAATCGAGAAGCTTTCGGCGCCAATCGTATAACATATTATAAATAAATGTTAATTTTTTTAGCTGTTAGTCCATAATATCATAAATTTTTAAGGCATTTATGGCATAGGTTGTCTCTTCAACTGATAAAACAGATGTTCGTATTCATCAGTGACGACTTCCCAAGTGTAATGGGTTTGGGCACGATGTTTAGCTCGTTGGCGATATTCTGTGAGTGTTTCAGGTTCAGACAGCAATTTTTCAAGTAATTGTTGTAAGCTATTTGCTCCGACTTTACCATCATAACTAAACCCAGCATCACCGATAGTTTCTAAATTTTCCGGGGTGTTGTGGGTTATGACACCATTTCCAAAAGCCATTGCTTCTACCAAGGCGGGGTGGGTTCCGCCAACCCCGGAGGTTTCAACAAAAATATAGGCGTTGGAACCGAGTTCGTGATACCCTTTGCCAAAAACATAGCCTGTAAAGATAATGCGAGAATCGCCTTCGGCTCTTGTTTTGAGAGAAGTTATATATTCCTGAGCATACGCGGCATCACCAACGATAACACATTTCAAATTTGTATCTATCTTTTTGAAAGCTTCAACCAGATGATGGGCGCAATTTTCAGGAACCAGGCGCCCAACAAACAAAATGTATTTGTTCTGTTCCAAACAAAATTTAGCTAGGGTTTCACCAGGGGGGAGAATATCCACTTCTGAGCCGTAGGGGATGTAGGGCGGCTCATTATTAAAACGGTCACGGTAATAGCCCTGCACCACATGCGAATCTGTAATATAGGCGGTGGGAAGTTTGGTAGCCAAGTATTCTGCAAACTGGATATATTTTTTTGCCAAAGTGGGCCATTTTTCTCGTTTCCAGTCCAAACCATCGACATTGAGGATGGTTTTAGTTCCAACCAAGCGGGGAATCCAAGTAACAGGACTGTTTCCTGCGATAAAATAAAGACAGACATCATACCTTTGAGTTAAGGCGTGTATAGAAGAAATAAAAGAGTGGACAATGGTATCTAGGTATTTGTTGGCAATGGTGCCGTGTTTAATCAGACGTATGCCTTTGTATTGGTTTCCTTCATAAGTAATATGATGAGAGCGGGCATAAACGGTTACTTCGTGTCCACGTTCAACGAGACGCTGACCAAGTTGTTCTACACAGGTTTCAAAGCCACTGTAGCTGGCGGGGATACCCCTAGTTCCAAGGAGAGCTATTTTCACTATGCGACACTTCCTTTATCTTGGTTTGTTTCCAATTTTCTACTTTTGATAATACGAGCCGGGACACCTGCAACAATTGAGTAAGCAGGTATGCTCTTGGTGACAACACTACCTGCTGCAATGACACATCCTTCTTCAATGCAAACGCCATCAAGAATAATACTGCCTGCACCAATCCAGCAATTGTCTTTAACTCTGATCCCTTGACGGGTTTCACCTTGTAACCTTATCGGTACGGTTAAGTCATCAAAACGATGATTTTCCGCGTGAAAGCTGACACGGGGGCCCATAATGACATTATTCCCTATTACAATGCCACCTTGCGCTCCTATAAAAGAATAAGCACCTATCGCAGAGTTATTTCCTATTTGTAAACCTACTCCCAAATTTTGAATCACTCCAGTGCATTGTATTGTGGAGAATTTTGCAATTGTGACATTGTCACCCAATACAACACCTTTTTGAGACAAGGCATCAATAACAACATAGTCTTCAATTATTACACTCTGCCCTACAGAAATTAACTGCGGGTGTAATAGGGTGGTATTTGCACCAAGGAACAGTTTACCTTTAGTCTCTTTTAGTAAAAATTGGTACCCAATTCCTCGGAACAAAGATTTACCCCGACGAGTGGCAACTTGAAAAAAAATACGTCCCTTCAGCCTAGTATCTAACTTATAATTTGGATCAGACTTAAGGTTTTGAATTGTCTTTTCTAGTAAGGTATGAAAAATATGAACCATATAGTTGTTCATACCTTATAATTCATTTTAATCATCATCTCTTCAAAAGCAGGCATAACAAACTTATTTAGTTCTACTTTACCCTTACTTGGTAGAGGCTTAACGACTTTGTTCGCATAAGTCAATAATGCTTTGTTATGCTCCAATTCACAATAATCAAGAATATTTTTCAAAACCTCTACAGGGGATTGAGTAAACTCCTCAAATTTAACTTGATAAACGTTATACATTGACGAGCTTGTCAATTGTGATATCGTTCTCATCGTGGTAATCCATTCTACGGCTGCCATATCCTCTTGAGATTCAAGAGAACTAATCGCCTCAATATTGCTATTAAGTGACGGAATATCTTTTGCAATATCTTCAACTAAAAGTAAAAATTTCCTCCGGTTAACTCCCCACCAATCATGAATATCAGTGCCTATTTTACAAGTATTTCTACGCGACCATGTCGCCATTGATTGAATCGTATCCCAACCATTCCGTCTAAGCAAGAGAAACTTTGCATTGGGAAATATCTTTTTTAGGAATTCTATCCTAAATATCAATTCACCATGTTTATCGAGTATCCGCCTTCCACCTGTTAATGCTAAAGCATAACCGTAAAAGCGGTGTACACGTTGAGATACTTCAATTGAAGCATCATCACTCGTCAATCTAAATCGGGCGGCTTTTCTTTCTTCAAAATTACCAAGAACATCCTCATTTGGATATGCCGAATGCCACAGTGCTTTTGGTTCATTAAGAAATGTTACGGATGGATGAAGAGAAAGTACTTTTCCCAATATAGTTGAACCACTTCTTCCTGTTCCCAAAATATAAATCGGCTTTTCCACTTTCTTAAGTTGCGGAATATGTTTTACTAACGCATATTGAGCAAATACAAATCTATTTATCCATCTTGCTTTGGTAGTCAATGGTCTCCCTTCAAACATGGCATGGGCTATAATACGGCTTATCACTTTTGAGGGTCTGGCATAAATATAATTTTTATCAAGTTGAGAAATCATTAGACAACACCTGATTTAGTTACACATCTGTTAAATATATTTTCAAGTGAGCTGAGGTGATTATCAGGACTAAATAATTCTTCCATCCGTTTTCTTGCCGACATGCCAAAACGTATAATAAGTTCTGGGTTTTTCCAAAGTTTTTGCACTGCACTAGCCAATTCTTCTGGTTCTGCGGGGGAAACTAAAAAACCACTGACATTATCTTCCACTTGATCGGCTAATCCCCCCAGCTTGCTTGCTATCAGAGGCTTTCCACAGGCCATTGTTTCGTAAGCTGCCATTGGTGAATTATCATGGCAAAGGGACGGTATGACAACAAAGGCACATTTCTTTATAAGATCAATAAGTTCTTTTTGATTAACAAACTTTTTAAATTCGACATTTTTTAATCCCAATTGATTTCTTATTTGTAGCAACTTATTTTTATCTTCTCCACTACCCACGATTAAAAGCGGCGGCTCTTTCACACCACCAAAGGTACTCCATGCGTTTAGAAGTACCTCCACCCCTTTTTCTTCCGATAATCGACCAAAGTAGAGTACATACTTTCCTATTTTAAACTGTGGTTCATATAAGTTTAAATCCACAAAACTTGGTACATAAAAAATACGCTCCTTAGCAAAACCTGCACCTCTTAATGATTTCAGCATAAATCTTGATGGTGCAACAAAACTATCAACTTTATTATATATACCAATAAGCTGATGAAACTTTATTGTTAATGCTCGTGCAAACGTGAGAGATAGGGAACCTCGAACACACCGATGTCGAAGCGCATTTATCACTCCTTCTTGTTGGCATTTAAGGCACACTTGTCCATCCCTAAAATGAATATAGCTTGCACATATAAAGTTAGGATCGGATAGACGCATAACAACACTTGCACCTGCATCTTTTGCACCCTGAATCACGCTAGGTGAGATATAATTGCAAATATTTAGCAGATAAACGACATCTATAGCTTCCCGTTTGACCACTTCCCTAACACGTCGCCGTGCCGTTAAGGAATACATAGCGGTACTTAATAATCGCAATTTATCGAAAAAAGAGAGTTTAGCATCTTTAAAGTGACTAATCTGATCGCCAAAAACAGGTGGTAAAAAATAGTGGCTATATTCTGAAAAATTATTTTTTGAAAGTTTAAGAGTTAGTGGAATTACCTTATGCCCATTTTTTTTTAACAGATCAATCACACTAAACATATAACGTTCTGGCCCACCACTCATAAAATAATACTTATTGACTATCAGTATTTTCATTTGACTTTTTCATAAACCAGTCATAAAATTGGAGTCCAAGATAAGATTTATCCTCACGTCGAAAGGACGTCCAAGATAAATCTTGGACTCCTATTTTGGTTTTATGATGAAGTTGGAAGAGAGTCTAATTTTGTTTGTAGCCATGGTCTTTTTGAGTAGATATAGGCGGCAAACACCCAGAAAACCAATGAGCTGATATCAAAACGCCAAATATCATTGTTAAATAATCCTATTGCGCTGTAATGTATCCAGATACCAAAAAATGCCAGTGAGATTTCTTTAATCAGTGAGATTTCTTTAATCTTTTGAGAATAGTTTTTTTCAATTTGTTTTATAAGATTCCATACCTTCATATTGATACGTATCATTTTTATTAGCATGGCCCAATATATCGTAAACCCAATAATGCCGAAGTCAGCAAACGCTCTGACATACTGATTAGTTCCTCCCCCTGCCACATTATTGTCTTCCAGTAACATTTGGTACATAAAGCCTATACTACCAAAGCTACCAGGATTCATACTGCCTGGACCCGCACCAAAGAATATTTTCCCGGATGATGCTAAGTATGACAACACAGCAGTAATGTACCTCAGTCGATATTGAGGATCGAATGGTTCTATAATCGGAAAACTTGCAATCACTGAGCCCCATGGTATCATGGTAGCCAAAAGCACTACTCCACTTATAAATGCAGAAAAAGCTATTACCCCCTTAATCCTCAACAAATCTTTCTTCACTGCCCAGATAAACAACAAAATTAATGGCAGAAAAGCTATTACGCTTCGAATAGATGCAATAAGACTTGCCACATACATCAATAAAAAGAATGCTACATGAATTTTTTTCAGACCCTCAAGCAAAACATACGCCATTACTATACAAGAGGCATAGGCAAAAAATATACCACCCGCGGCTGTACCCCACAGACCACCAAGGGATGAGAAAGTGATATCCAGATATTTTCCAAACAATACGAAATTTAAAATTGCTTCCGGGATTAGTAATGCTGTAATTATCAAAAATAGATAAATGAATGTTTTATAATGCAAATCCGAGAACTTAAAATTTAACAAAACGATAAACAGCAGGGGATAACGAAGATAAAGCATAGCCCCATAAGTAATGTCAACAATATTATTTTCTGAAAATCGCATCGAAAAAAGTAATATAGCAATAATAAGTATAATATAACTACCTATTCCACCCGTTTTTATTTTTCCAATATAAGAAATAACTATTAATGCAATTAGACACATTCCAAATATTGTTGGATAGGATAGCCAACGTACTACAGG
>JBDLJY010000252.1:0-9504 GCA_039714115.1 Pseudomonadota bacterium
TTATCAACATTTTGTCATGCCTAGTTATTTAAGAGAAAAACAGGCGCATCAAGCGGAAAAACAGGCGCATCAAGCGGAAAAACAGGCGCGTATTCTGGCGGAACAACGTGCTAAACAATTAGCCGAACAATTACGAGTTTATGAAATGAAACATATACAATAGCGCACAACCGGAGCACACAACCCAGAACAGGGATTGACGAAATAAGGGATTAAAACATAGCCCACCATAAAACTCACGCTCTCAATAAAACCCACACCCCAATCCCTGATTTCGTAAATCCCTGTTCTACATAAGCCACAGCGCAACAACCATGCCCACTCCCCAGCGCATCCCAAGTCGTCAAATCCTATATAATTGCAATGTTGTTTCGGGAAATCCGCTCCGCTCCATTCCCGAAACAATAGTCAATTGCCTATATTAATATTAAGACTAGAAATCCGATTTTTTCAAAAAATCGGATTTCTTTGTTAAGACTAGAAATCCGATTTTTTAAAAAAATCGGATTTCTTTAACGAGGTTTCGGGCAATCCGCTCCGCTCCATTCCCGAAACAACAGTCAAAAGGTGAAATTTGTTCACAAGTCGGAGAACGGATTAAGTGCTTCGCGCAATGACTTTGGTATTGGCGTTGGCACCACCCCCCCATTTTTCTTTAACATACAAGCCACTTGTTGTTCACCTCGCGCCATGAGTTCTTCGCCCTGCTCCCGTTTGCAAACATAATCAAACAACATAGTCACACGGCTTTCGGTGACAGCCCCGGCGAGCATACGCACATAAACTTCATCAAAAGCAAAAAGCTCGTTAAAGTATGAGCAAGAGACGTGCGTTGTCACCATCACTAAATCTTTATTTAATAGTTCTAATACATCGGGGGCATGATCCCTTAAAAACATTTCCCGACAACTTCCCTGCCAACGAATATGATTAGCATAATAGACATTGCCGACTAAATTAGTTTCTTCAAAAGTGATGATGTGATGCCATTCATAAAACATGCGGTTATGCATAGTAAATATTTTGTTAACAAATATTAATAATATATTACAAAAATCAGTCTTATCGGCCCAGAAAAATAGTTAAATATTTTCTTGACAAGTTCTAATTGGTTTAGTATGATACATCGCAGCTAGAGTCAAGGGACTTTAGTTCGGGTGACAGTTTGGTTCAATCTATAAAGTTAGACTGGTCAATGCTGCCCGACTGACAACAACAATTGGCGAGAACCAAGTCAATTCTGGTTGTTGTCTAAAGCGATCTAAGAATTCTTTAGGTCTTTGGGAGATACCCCCGCCAGGACTTTGTCCTGTGTGCGTTGTTAACATTTGTTAACGAAAATGTATCGGTTCTCCTACCAATACAGCCAGTGCCAGCGGCACCGGACTCGTTTTCACCGAGACTACCGAAGTGGCGATAGTCATCTCCCCCGCACCCAGCAAAATCCAACCATCGGACTCAATGGACTTCATCGTTAAAGGTGTTTCTAAGAGAGCACCAGCCTTTTTAAGACATTCGAGCGCCGTCCAAACTCGCGTTGCCGCCCTCTCACTATCCTCCTTCGCATCATCCACCAACCCTCGGTGAATACCTAACAAATCTGTCCAGACTTGAGCATCGCGCACCACCACCGGTTCCAAATCACAAGCAACACACATTGGTCCCGCCACCGCTAAGGTTAAATCACCGGCAGACGCGGCGGACACGCACATATCGGAGTTTAGCACTTCAGGCTTGCCATCAGATCGTCGCACCAATTTAGCATTTGAGCCTAAAAGCTTTTTGATGGCTTTATCGCCTCCTTCACTGGCTTCTTGTTGTATGACAACGTGTAGGGAAACCCCCGGCATCAATTCCTGAACTCGACGCTCAACATACGCAGCCAGCAGGGATTCTACCCAGCCTTCTTGCCATGTTATCGTAGCGATTTTGTGCAAGTGCAACCCTTCCCAAGTTTCCCGTAGTCGCCCGTCTTGACCCCATAGCGCAAGGTCATAGCAGAACAGATCGCCTTTGCGCCAACGCTCCTTAGCAGATACCGTCCACGGCCCTTGGACATGGACATCGACAAAGTTTAATCGCTCTACACCAACAGGTAACAACTGTGCATGGGGAATGCAGACTTGGATAGCGTGAATAGCAGCATCCCGTGAACCCGGATCGCCTAATACCAGTGTCGGAGGCAGATAGCGTCCAAACCACTGAGTCGAATCATCAGTCGCAATCTCACCAACACATTGGGTAGCCTCTATATGACGATAGGCACTAAGACGTTTAAAACGTCCTTGTTGAAATAATAACCCGCCATATAATTCCCGTTCTGGCTCAATAGCCAGTTTTTCTTCTTTTATATCAGATAATTGAATTGTATCAGTCGGAAGACGGCCAAATCGACAACGCGCCCGGAAATGATCTACTTTAAAGCCCGTCTGGGCACAACGCAGCGCCACATCTACCTTTCCCCTTTCTCGAACTAAAGCAGCTATTTGTAAAGTTTCAGAATCATCAACCACCACCGGGCGGGAAAATTCCACATCCTCAAAGAGGGGAATTTCCTCTACACCAAGGACGGTGGATGCCACTTGCGCCATCGCTTCCAAACCCATCACCGCCGGAAAGAGCTTTTGCCCCTCAAATACATGATCATTGAGATAAGGATCAGAAGTCAGGGAAATTTCCGTCTCTACCACTAACTCAATACCGGGATAATAAACGCGAGGTTGTTCCAGAAACCGCAGAAAGGGCATATCCGGGCGTTCCAGACGCAAAGTAGGCACATCCGGCATCCGTCCCGTCACCACGACAGTCGGAGGCCAATCATTTTCCATCAGAGCCTGACGCAATACCGCCACTCCCACATCTGGCGAAATAGGCGTTATACCTTGTTGAGCAAGAATTTCATCACTGCCCAAGCGTCTCCCCATGCCAATTTCTGACCAAACTGACCATTCAAGCGTTAAACAGCGGCAATTCGGATAATCATTTTGGAAAGCACTCGTCATCTCCGCCAGCCATTCATTAGCCACCGCATAATCAGCCTCTCCCGGCATCCCAGTGGTAGCAATAATGGAACCGAAACTTACCAGTAAGCGTAACTGTTTAAGATCAATGGCAGCCAGCAGATTACGTAGTCCAGCCACTTTCGGAGCCAAAGTCCGCCGAAAAGCGGTTTCATCAAGATTGCGGAGCGTAGTGGGTTGATTTGCTCCAGCACCGTGCAGTATGGCAGTTACCGGCCCCCATTCAGACACCACTGCTTTTACTGCTTCAGCATCGGTTACATCTGTTTGAAAATACTTAAAATTTACTCCCATTGCCTTAAAACGTCCCAAATTTTCAGACAGTGCCGGGTCATTTTCTGGGGCTGCACGACCCAACAAAACTAAACGCACTCCGCTATCACGCGCCAACGCTGCCGCACATTCAGCGGTAATGCCCTTGCCGCCGCCGCTGACTAATAGTACATCAGTTGCGGAGAGCGGTAAGGCAGATTCTTCATTTACACTGACTAAGGGTTTCAGCACTCGCTCGCGGCGAACACCATCAGCATCATAGCGTACCTCGTGATAAGCGTTAGCAACCTGCACTTCTGTCAACACCAGTTCAACAACATTAACTTCCGGCGGTAGCGTGATCACACAAGTCGTGATCTCCGGCTGTTCGCGGTGTAGAGTACGGGCAAAAGCCGTCGCGCCCATGCCGTGCTGTACCAAGACAAAATACCGCCGCTCAGTGGGTTTAGCCAACACAGCCTTTACCGCCTCCAACATCATACCGAGATGGTTTTCGTTGACATCAATAGGCAAACATAAAGCGACACCGCCACCGCCCCACTCGTTTAAACCTTGCTCAAGCGAGACTTTCAGTGGCTGATCTCCAAACACCTGCCAGCCGCCATGACCTTTTGGCGCGAACGGTTTGGCGCCTAAGGGACGCTCAACTTGTTCTACCCTAAAGGCGCGTACCCAGGCATCTATACCAGCGGCTGCTTTTTGCTCGGTTTCAACTTCACCACTTCCAATTCGTTCCTCCATGGCAGCGGCTATTTGTTCCAGAGTGGCATCCGCGTAAGCGGTTGGATCACTAGGCGCTTGTAAACCGATTTCCCGTCCAACTTCAGCGACGATTTGACCAACTGTAATAGAATTAAGGTGCAAATCAGCCAGTAGGCGGTGGTTATTATGTATGGCACTGGACGGCAGATCGGCATTTTTCGCCACCAGACTGCGAAGACGCTCTAGCACCTCGATTTCTTCAGTTTCCAAGACCTCAACCGGATGAATTTCATCAACCTTTTGCTGGACGGGGTTTGCAACCCCGTCCGAAATGTTTGAAAATACTGATGTTTCAAGCCGTGGTGCTAATTCACAGGGGTTGACGAAAAACTTGGGTTGCCAATCTAATGAAAAGGGGCGCGTGAGACGATCAGCAAACAGAACTTTGCGGTTGACATCTGCGCCCACCACGTAGGCAGCACCAATAGCACTTAAAAAGCCTTGTAAGGATGGCCCGGCTACATCTAGCGCGACGACCGGCACGTCACTCATTTGACGAACCAGCGCCGTTAGCACTTGCCCCGGGCCGGTTTCAATAAATAGATCCGTCTCTGGCACCGCGAGCTTGAGTGCTTGGGTGAAGCGGACTGGATGCGTCATTTGCTCTTTAAGCAACAAGCTCAAATCCGCATCCGCTGCCAACTTAGCACCAGTAATGGTTGAAATCACGCGCTGCTGTAAGGGCTGCAATGTCGCTTGGGCTAAATGAGCCTCTAGTACCTCGGCAGCGGGTAACATCAGTTTGGAATGAAATCCGTGAGAAACCGGCAAACGGCTGCTTTTGATTCCTTGAGCTTGGGTACCCTGTCTCAGCCGTTCTAGTGCCTCAACTTCCCCAGAAATCACGGTTTGATTGGGGCCATTGAAACAAGCGATGTTGACCCCCTCTTGCTTGGCACACAGCGTCTCGGCTTTGTCCCCAGCAACAGCAAGACTAAGCATCGCGCCGGCTGGCCCAGCTACATTGGCCATGGCGCGTCCGCGAACTCGTACCATGTCTAACAGGGTAGCCTCATCCATTGCGCCGGCCCAGTGAAGTGCCGCAAATTCTCCTACGCTGTGTCCTAATGCCAATTGTCCCCGTACACCAAGAGACGTTAACATCTGCAACCCGGCCAATTCTGCTGTGATAATCGCGGGTTGTGCGACTGCTGTGGTGTTCAAATCGTCTGTCAGCGGCAGTCTGGCTCGTTCATAAAGTGCTTCTACCTGACTAAAACGCCGTGCCAACGCCCCGCCTTCCAACCGTACCGGCGACGCTTGACCCGGAAATAGCAAGGTAATACGCGCTGGTGCTTTAGCCGCCGATAAAAAAATACCTTCTTTAATATCAAAGAATTGCTTTTCACCCACAGTTATTTTGGCGTACAAGCACTCAATTCTTTCCGCCAGTTGAGTCGGCGTAGCTGCTATCAGTGCCGCCCGGACTGGGTAACTACTGTCTTGACGTGCCAACGTCGCGGCTAAATCGGTCAACTCCCCTAAAGAGAGACGGGGAACTATCTCCGTCAGTTCTCGTAGCAGAGCCGAGAGTGAAGGCAGATCATCGGCACCCAGCAGGAATAATTCACAATCCTGTGGACTGGCTAACAGCTTATGTTCCCTTGGTATCAGTTTAGTGCGGCGAATGTTGTTGACACCTTCAAGCGCTAAATGCACATTAATGCCACCGAAGCCAAAAGAACTAACCCCGGCTCGTAGGGGACGCGAAGCCGGCCAAGCCTCGCCTTTAGATAACAATCGTAGGCCCGCGTTTTCGCCTTCCAACACCGGATGGGGTCGTTCAACGCCCGTGGCGGGCGGCAAAATCTGATTATGTACCGCCATCACCGCCTTCAACAGCCCCGCAACCCCAGCCGCCGCTTTAGTGTGACCGATATTGGCCTTAATGGAACTAATAACAGCAGAGGGCGCGTCGGCGGCATGACAGGCGGTGGTAAGGGTGCGAAGTTCAACTTCATCTCCAACCGGAGTGCCGGTGCCGTGACCTTCAAAAAGGGGAACAGTATCAATACCGTAACCGGCTCGCTGGTAGGCGCGTTCTAAGGCCAGACGCTGGCCCCTTTCTTCAGGGCGCGTAATACCACCGCTGCCATCCGACGAAATGCCCCAGCCTCGTATCAACGCATAACAGCGAGCACCACAAGCGAGGGCATCATCATAGCGCATCAGAACCACAAAACCGCAACCTTCACCCGGTAAAAATCCATTAGGGGCAGCATCATAAACGCGCATTTCTTCTGATGCTAAGGCACCTATTTTGGAAAAGCCTATCAGTTCAAATGGATCGAGACTTAAATCCACGCCGCCCACCACAGCAGTATCTACATCACCAGCAAGCAGTGCGCTACACGCATTAGCCACGGCGAGCAGTGATGAGCTGCACGCGCCATCTAAGGTATAACCGCCGCCCTGAAAATCGAAGTAATTACAAATACGACCCGCAATAGTATTAGAAAGCCCCCCAGCGAGGGTTTCTTCCCCAACGGGCTCAAACGGTTTTTTATAATTGGCTTCTAAATCAATAAGAAAGGCTTTTCTGCGCTCCGTCTCCCAACCCTGTTTACGCAACTCAGCATCCACCATGCGGCGCACAAAAGGCCAACGCAAGCGCATCAGCGCGGCACGAGAAAATTCACCAGTGAGAGTATTACCTACCAATACACCAGTGCGTTCTTTTGAAAGTCCCTTGCCATCGGGAAAGCCAGCGTTTTCTAAGGCTTGGGCTGCAACATCTAAGGCGAGCCAATGCGTCAAATCAGTGCTACGATAACTACCCCCCGCGACTCGATACTTCACCCGGTCAAATTCATAGCCTTCAATAACCGCCGCTTGGTTGCAATAAATAGCATCCGGCACGGAGGGATCTTCAGAAAAATAGTCAGCCAAATTTAATCTTTCTGATGGCAGTTGGCGAAAAGCGCGTCGTTTAGCCAGCACGTTTTCCCACAATGCTTTGGGGCTATCAGCCTCTGGATAATGACAAGCCATGCCAACTAATGCGATGTTCTCGTTCATGGTGCGACTTCCTTAGCCCGTGAGACGGGCTGCACTGCTAGGATACGGATGATTTTGTTTTCATCTTGGGCGACTTCATGGATTGTTTCTAATAAATAAAATGGCATTCGTTCACCTTTAAATCAAGTTGGCGGATTACGCCTAACGGCTAATCACCCTACGAACTTTTTGAGCACCTGACAGGTTTTTAAAACCTGTCAGCTCTGTCGTTTCACAAAATGACAAAAAATGCTTTTTCAAATAACCCCAATTCAAACTAAAGTTTGAACTCCAACAAGTTATAATCATGAAATTTGAGCGATCTTGCCTTGCACTAAACACTGACTTGAACATTCGCCATTTTACGAAGTTCTTCAAAACACTGAGGCACATTCAAAGCCAGTTTCATCAGTTTATCCATTGCCTGATTTTGGGTGGCTTCTCCAGTTTCGTATTTTGAAAACGCATTGACACGTTCACCAAATATTTGCGCGGCTTGGTTTTGAGTAATCTTTAACCGTTCTCTTAATTCGCTAATCTCAGCACGGGTGAGAAGCCCTTCTATTTTTCTATGCTCATCACAGATGCGAACTTCGTTGCGTGTACTTTGTTCAGGCATGATAACTTCTGAATGACATTTGGGACATTCAGCATATTCAATGTCTTCTAATGAAAAATCATGTCCTTTGTAGCAGTAGTGTTCGACGACTTTTTTTTGAATTAAATCAGCCGATTCACACATAGGACATATTGTTCTTTCTGGATTCATAATTAATCCCCTTTTATTGAAGCTATCTGGAAAGATGAAAAGAACCCACCGAAATAACGACTTTATACTCGGAGGTTAATTTGAATTTGATGTAAATATCATCACGATTCCCTGATGAAACTATCCTATACGCATCCATAACAATTCCATTGTATTTTTGCGTATTAATAAAATTTTAATTATTCAACTCTTTAAGACATGCTGCAATATCTTTTTTAGTATAACCAAGATTTGAAGCATCTCTTTGTGCAAGACGAGACAAAAAAATTTTGTTTTCATCTTTAGCGACTTCATGGATTGTTTCTAATGAATAATATGGCATTATTTTACCTTTAAATCAAATGGGTGGATTACGCCTAACGATGCTATCGTTCATGGTGCGACTTCCTTAGCTAGTGATACGGGCTGCACTGCTGGGATACCGGTGCGACTATGTACATATACACGCCGCGGATGATACACACCGAAAACAGAGCGAAAAAGAGACCAAACACAATATGAAGCATCATAAAAATGGCGTAGGCAGCGGCTACCGACACACCAAACAAGATTTGCCCGAGCGGTTGAAAAAATCGGATTTCTTTAGTACTCCGGTGCGAGACGGGATTTGCAAACCCGTCCGACAGCGAAAGTACCTCGTGACGCACCTCACCTTGCCTATCTCGCTAATTGAGTTCTACCTTCAGGCGCGTGTCTGAATCAATGCCATTAAGTTAAGACAAACCTGACAGGTGTCAAAAACCTGTCAGGTTAATTTTTCCTTTAATTTACAACGACCTGCCATGTTTTGGATACCTGGCAGGTCTGAATTTTAGGGGTTTATCATACTGGCATTGGTGTCTGAATGCCCGTTGCCACCATCGACTTGGGCGACTAAAACACGCTTATCAGGTAATGTTACCTTGGCGGCAGTACCGACGAGCGGACGGCTTGGATTGATAGGATGTCCTTTATAAACCCAAGGGTTCGCTGAGATCAACGTAGGGTGCAATCCCATCTTTCATACGCTCAATTTCGCCGGTGCTGACAAAGAGAAAATGGCTTTCTTCAAGTGCATACTCAGCCGCAATATTGCTGACAAATATATCAAGCCACCCGTCTCCGTTGATGTCGTTGGTAAACCAGCGTTCCATACCTTCAACCATTTTCAGCTTTGATTTGACAATTTCCACCGGATAATATTGTGGCTCATTGGTACGCAGGAAAGCGATAGGGGTGCGGCCCCAGTAATACACTAACAAATCCATCCCAGCCATAAATATGCTTTAAGCTAGGATTGACCTGTTGCACAATGCGTTTTTCGGTACCCGGCACGTCTGGCAGTGCGATCTGCGAGAAATTAAAGCGTTGCGCCAATTGTTGCCGTTCAGTTGGTGAGAATTCTGGTAACCGAGCAAACCCGTATAAGATAACGATGATCAAAATGGCAACCAGACGTGCTTTTTAAATCTCCTTTACTCTAAGAGCAATTTCTCTTGGACTCCTACCAGAATCAATGCCATTAAGTTAAGGAAAAATTATTGATTTTATTAAAAAAAAAGCTGTGCCGGACGGGGTTTGCAACCAGTTCTCTCACTCCGTTCGAGACGACGCTTCAGATCACTCAGGCACGCAAAATTTAATTTAACGTTACGGACGGGGTTGCAAACCCAATACCATTAAGTTAAGCCCCCAAATCAGACC